>VYDF01000090.1 GCA_009843565.1 Acidimicrobiia bacterium
TGTGGAGTCTGAGGCGGCCGTCCCGGCGGAGGTCGAGGAGCAGGTGTCAATCGAAGCCGAGCCGGCCGAGTCCGAGGAGCAGGTGTGAGTTCATTTACCGCTCAAGACGTCAAGGCTCTGCGCCAGGCCACTGGTGCCGGGATGATGGACTGCAAGCGCGCGCTCACCGAAAGCGACGGCGACATGGAAGCAGCAACCCAGAGGCTGCGCGAGAAGGGAATGGCCAAGGCTGCCGCTCGGGCTGAGCGGGCCAGCGACCAGGGCACAGTGGCCCTCGCCGTGGATGGCGACGCCGCGGCCATAGTGGAACTGCGCTGTGAGACCGACTTCTCAGCGAAGGCCGACGACTTCACTGCCTTGGCCGACGAACTGGCCCAGTTGGTGCTGGTCGAGGGTGAGCAAGCAGTGGGCGCCCGCCAAGGAGCCGTCGATGATCTGGGCTTGGCAAAGAAGGAGAACGTCCAGTTGGGCAAGGTGGTCAGAGTTCAGGCTGGCGAAGGCAACATCTTGGACAGCTATCTGCACACGCAGGATGGCCGGGGCACCAGCGCAGTCGTGGTTGAGGCTCGCGGTGTGAGCCAGGAACTGGCCCACGAAGTGGCCCTCCACATCGCCTTTGCCAAGCCAGCGGTTCTGCACCGTGACGATGTCGACGCCGAAGAGGTTGAGCAGGAGCGGATTGCGTTGACCGAGATGACCAAGGCCGAGGGCAAGCCCGAGCAGGCCTGGGACAAGATCGTCTCCGGCCGCCTGCGGGCGTGGTATGCCGAGCGAGTGCTGCTGGAGCAGGGCATGTTCGGGGAAAAGGAGACCGTGCAGTCCCGGCTGGGAGACGGCGCCGTCGTGCGGTTCGAGTTGGCGGCCATCGGCAGTTAGCGGTGATCGACGGCGGCGATACCAGGCGTTCGGGCCGGTGGGACCGAATCGTCTTGAAGCTCTCCGGAGAGGCCTTTGCCGGAGAGTCCAGCTACGGCATTGACGGGGCGATAGCCGCCCAGATCGCGACCGAGATCGTCAAGGTTCGGTCGGAGTTCGACGTTGATGTGGCCGTAGTGGTGGGCGGAGGCAACATCTGGCGGGGAATGACCGGAGCGGGCGCGGGTATGGACCGGGCCCAGGCCGACTACATGGGGATGCTGGCGACGGTCATCAACGCCCTTGCGCTGCAAGACACCCTCGAGCGGCTGGGCCAGCCCACCCGGGTGCAGACTGCGATCCACATGGCCCAAGTGGCCGAGCCGTATATCCGGCGAAGGGCTATCCGCCACCTGGAGAAGGGCCGGGTGGTGATTTTCGCCGCCGGAACCGGAAATCCCTTCTTTACCACCGACACCGCGGCCGCTTTGCGGGCGGTGGAGATAGAGGCTGGTGTTCTGCTGAAAGGCACCCATAGCGGCACAGACGGGATCTACACCGCTGATCCTCGGACGAATCCCAAAGCAGAGAAATTGGACGAGGTCCGATACCTGGATGTGCTGTCCCAGGGATTGAGGGCTATGGACAGCACCGCGGTTTCGCTGTGCATGGACAACGAACTGCCTATCGTGGTGTTTGATCTCATGGCGCCGGGGAACGTTCTTGCCATACTCGATGGTCAATCGATCGGTACTCTGGTGTCGTGAAGGACCCTTGGGGATGCTGCGGGAATGACGACTGGCGATGACTTGACCGATTTGGTGGTGGCCGAAACCGGCGAGCGCATGGACTCCGCTGTCCATCACACCCGCCAGCAGTTCGCCACCGTGAGAACGGGCCGAGCTTCCCCGGCCCTGTTCGAGAGGTTCCTGGTGGACTACTACGGCACTGAAGTGCCGCTTCAGCAGCTGGCCAGCTTCAGTGTTCCAGAGGCACAGCTTCTGGTGATCTCCCCCTTTGACAAGGGCTCCATTGCTGCCATAGAGCGGGCCATCATCCAGGCTGACCTCGGGCTAAATCCCAGCAACGACGGGAATGTGGTGCGTCTCACGTTTCCACCGCTGACTGAAGAACGCCGTCGCGAATTGGTCAGGGTGGTCAAGCAGATGGCCGAAGAGGGACGAGTGGCCATTCGAAACGCCCGTCGCAGCGGTCGCCACGATGTAGACCAGCTCAGCAAGGGGGGCGACGTTTCAGAGGATATAGCGGCCCGGGCCGGGAAAGAGCTCGACCGTCTAACCCACGACCATGAGCAGCTCGTCAACGATGCCTTGAGCGTCAAAGAGCAAGAGCTGCTCGAGATCTAATCTATCTAGCACCTGGAGAGGGCAGTGGACGACGACAATCCTTTCGATAGACCGGGAGACGGCTCCGAAGAGTCGCCAGACGACGAGCAGGCGATGTTCTTGGACGATCTGACTTCGTTGTTCGATGAGGAAGAGGAAGATTCCGGCCTGCCCCATTGGGAGGAGTCCGCTTCCGATGAGGGGGTCGCTGATGAGGGCTGGGACAGCCTGGCTGATGCAGCCCCTCGATGGCGTGACGACTCCGATGACTCCCCATCCGAAGACCAGCCGGAGATGGCCTCAGTCAGCCATCAAACCGAAAGCGCAAGCGTCTTCGAGGATCCTGAGCCCACCGAGGCGGTGGAGTTCCCCTCGGTTGATCGCGTGGACGAGGTCCTCTCGCTGGACGTTTCCGAGTCTCCTGATATGCCCGGTATCGTCGAGCCCCCCGAATCGCTTCTGTCCACACCGCCATCTGCCATGACAGACACGCGGGCTGTCGCCCGTGAGGGCAATACGCTTACCGCCGTTGTGGTGGGATTGGTGCTGGGCGGCATCGTTCTCGGTGCGATTGCCGCAGGCGAGGAGGCCACACTTGCCGTTCTCGCCATCGCCCTGCTGTTGGCCGCGGCCGAGTGGTTCACAACCTTGCGCCACGCCGGCTACCAGCCGCCCGCGCTGTTGGGCTTTGCGGCGGTGGTGGCGATGCCGCTTGCTGCGTATTGGCGAGGTGCCGACGGCATCGTGCTGGTGCTGGTATTCGCCCTATTCGGCGCCGGATTGTGGTACGTGGGAGGCATAGGGCGTGACCGCCCGCTGTCCAACCTCGGGGTGACCCTGTTTGGGATTGTCTACATCGGGGTGGCCGGGGCGTTCGGAGGGCTGCTTCTGGACATGCCCGACGGCCGCGAGCTGGTGTTGAGTGCGGTGATCTTGACAGTGGCCCACGATGTCGGCGCTTTCGTCGTCGGACGGGCTGCGGGCCGCACCCCGCTTTCGCAGGCCAGCCCGAACAAGACAGTTGAAGGCCTTATCGGGGGCACCATTGCCACCATCGCAGCCGCATTGGTGTTCATCTCCATTCTGGAAATCGGTCCCTTCGGAGACGGAGCTGGATCTCGTTCCGACGGAGTGGTCTTGGGCATCGTGGTCGCCGTTGTGGCTCCCCTTGCCGACCTCATGGAATCGGCCATCAAGAGAGACCTCAGGATCAAAGACATGGGTTCTCTGCTGCCTGGCCATGGCGGCATGCTGGATCGCATCGATGCCCTCTTGCTCGTACTGCCGGCCACATATTTCACCGCCCTCATGCTCGAGGTGGTTTGAGCCTTCAGGCGGTTCTGACGCAATGAGATCATGATCTCCCTGTCACTGCTTGGCTCGACTGGCTCGATAGGCGTTCAGACTTTGGATGTGGTGCGGGCTGAGGCCGGTGCTTGGGATGTGGTGGCCTTGGGGGCGGGCCGCTCTGTTGATCAATTGGTGGCCCAGGCCCGAGAGTTCAGCCCTCGCCTGGTGGTGGTGGGCGACTCCGCACGGGTATCCGAAGTCCAAGAGGCGCTGCCGGAAGTCTGCGTGGCCAGCGGCCCTTCTGCTCTCGCGGAGGCGGCGGCGATGGGAGAAGTGGTGGTAAACGGGGTGGTCGGATTCGCCGGTTTGCCGGTGACCCTGGCCGCCCTCGAGGCTGGCCGACGCCTGGCTTTGGCCAACAAAGAGTCGTTGATTGCCGCGGGGCCGGTTGTGCAGCGGGCTCGCCTGACTCCAGGAGCCGAACTGCTGCCGGTAGACAGCGAGCACTGTGCCGTCCACCAGTGTCTGAGGGCCAACGACGTGTTCACCTCCGAAGCGGGCCAGGAGCGGGTGAACCGCATTGTGCTCACCGCCAGCGGCGGACCGTTTCGGGGTCGGTCGCGCCAAGAGTTGGCCGATGTGACCGTGGACGACGCCCTAGCCCATCCCACTTGGAGCATGGGGCCCAAGATCACGGTGGACTCGTCCACGCTCATGAATAAGGGCTTGGAGGTGATCGAGGCCAACGAGCTCTTCGGTGTGGGCTATGACCGCATCGAAGTAGTGATCCACCCCCAGTCGGTGGTTCATTCCATGGTTGAGTACACCGACGGCGCCACCATTGCCCAGCTCTCCCTGCCCGATATGCGCCTTTGCATCGGCTATGCGCTGGCCTATCCCGACCGCATCGCCACCCCGTTCGGCCGTATCGACTGGGCCGAGCTGAGCCGCCTGGACTTCGAGTCCCCCGACACCGAGGCATTTCCCTGTCTGGAACTGGCGTATGC
Organism: Acidimicrobiia bacterium; assembly: GCA_009843565.1. Taxonomy (GTDB): domain Bacteria; phylum Actinomycetota; class Acidimicrobiia; order Acidimicrobiales; family Bin134; genus Poriferisocius. The sequence goes on from VYDF01000090.1 coordinate 4,499, forward strand.
CGCTGGGCGCATGGGAGAGACCGCACCTGCCCTGGTGAATGCGGCCAACGAGGTGGCCGTGCAGGCTTTTCTGGATGAGCGGATACGATGGACGGCAATTCCCGAGATTTTGGAGAAGGTCTTAGGCGACCACGACGGCACCGAGGCCGACTCCCTGGAGGCGGTCATGGAGATCGACGCCAAAGCCCGAACCGAGGCTGAACAAGTCATCATCCGCCAGATCTGAGCAATGTCCTCGCGTCGCTCTCGGAGTGAACAGCCTCTAGATTCCCCGCTCACCGGCTTGCAGGCCACACGAGATCGCTGGGGAGGACTGGCGTTGGTGGTGGGCCTGCTCGTCGTGGTGCAGGTGGTTTGGGGTCTGCCGATGCTGATCGTGGTGCTGGCGGTCATCGCCATGATCTTCTTGCACGAGATGGGCCACTACCTCACTGCCCGGGCCGCGGGTATGAAGGTCACCGAGTTCTTCTTGGGGTTTGGGCCCCGACTGTGGTCGATGCGCCGGGGGGAGACGGTCTACGGACTCAAGGCGATTCCCGTCGGTGCCTATGTGCGAATCATCGGGATGAACAACCTGGAGGAGGTTCCCCCTACCGAGGAGCATCGCACCTATCGCAGCAAGCCCTATTGGCGGCGGATGTCGGTGGCGGTGGCCGGATCGACCGTCCATTTCCTATTGGCGCTGGTTCTGATCTTCTCCTTCCTCGTAATTGGCGGCAAGCACGAAGACGTACCGTCGCCGGATTGGACGGTGAACTTTGTGATTCCGGGTTCGCCAGCCGACAGCGCAGGGTTGCAGCCGGGCGATCGCATCGTGTCGGTTGACCACAGCCCGGTGGCCACTATGAACGAAATGAAGGCGGTCTTGCCTGAGGCGGGCACGCCGGTGAGCCTGGGAGTAGAGCGGGGAGGCGAGGTGATCGTCCGCACTCTGACGCTGGGCACTAATCCTGATGACTCCAGCCTGGGATATATAGGCATCTGGTCTGATTCAGCCTCGTCGCGCCACCAAGTGGATGTCGGCTACGTCGAGGCTGTTCCTGAGACGCTGGATGAATTCGGTTTCCTAGTCAAGGAATCAGTTTTCGGCATCGGCAGATTGTTCTCCCCCCGCGGGCTCAGTGACTTCTTCCGCGATGTTGCCGACGAGCCCACCCAGCAGAGCAGTGCCCCGGCAGAAGGGGGATTCACTACCGCGGCTCCCGTAGACGACCGCGATCGAGTGGTCTCGATATTTGGCGTGCTCAAGATCGGCGCTGATCTCACCGAGAACGGATATGGGAACTTGCTGCTGTTCTTGGCGCTGTTGAACGTGTTCATCGGAGTCTTCAACATGATTCCGCTTCTTCCTTTCGACGGAGGCCATGTGGTGATTGGCACCTACGAGCGCCTCCGGTCGTGGCGGGGCCGTCGATACACTGCAGACGTTTCCAAGATGGTGCCGGTGGCCTACGCCGTAATCGTGATACTGGGATTCGTCTTCATCGGGTCGGTCTATCTCGACTTCACTGATCCGATAGAGCTTCCGAGCTGAGGAATGTGATGATTGCGGGCAATTGCGAATGCCGCAGGCCGGACATGCCAAGCTGAGGGCATGGAAGTCCAGGCATCCTTCGAGCGGCGTCGCACCCGCCGGATCCATGTGGGGGATGTCGCGGTCGGCGGTGGTGCGCCGATCACCGTCCAGTCGATGACCACTACTCGCACCGCCGATGTGGAGGGCACCCTCCAGCAGATCTATGCCCTGGCCGCGGCCGGTGCCGACATTGTGCGCTGCACGTGCAACGAGATCGAGGCCGCCGAGGGGCTGGCCCAGATCGTGCCCCGCTCGCCGGTGCCCATCGTGGCCGACATCCACCACCAGTACCGCATGGCGCTGGCCGCCTTGGATGCCGGAGTCCAGTGTCTGAGGCTGAACCCGGGCAACATCCGCAAGCCTGAGCACATTCAGGCGGTGGCGTCGGAGTGCCGGGATCGAGGCGTGCCCATCCGCATCGGGGTGAACGGGGGTTCTCTGCACCCTGATCTCTACCGCAAATACGGCGACCGGGTTACCCCGGAAGCCATGGTGGAGTCGGCCCAGATGGAGCTCGACTATTTCCGAGAGGTGGATTTCGACGACGTCAAGATCTCGGTCAAGGCATCCAGCGTTCCGTTGATGATCGAGGCCTACCGCCAGCTGGCCGAGGTCACCGACCATCCCCTGCACTTGGGGGTCACCGAGGCGGGACCGCCGCCGGTCGGGCTGATCAAGTCGACCGTGGGCATCGGCACGCTGTTGGCCGAGGGCATCGGCGACACCATCCGCTACAGCCTCACTGCCGACCCGGTGCAGGAGGCAAAGGCCGGTCGCCAGCTCTTGGAGTCGATGGGCCTGCGGGAGAGGAAGAACGTCGATCTGATCGCCTGTCCAAGCTGCGGTCGGGCTGAGATCGACGTGTACGCCGTGGCCGAGCAGGCCATGGAGGCGTTCGGCGACCGGGAGATTCCCCTTCAGGTGGCGGTCATGGGCTGTGTGGTCAACGGACCCGGCGAGGCCCGTGACGCCGATATCGGCATCGCTGCCGGCAACAAGCGGGGCCACCTGTTTGTGAAGGGCCGCAATGTGGCCGTGGTGGCCGAGGAGGATATGGTCCCCTCCTTGGTGGAGTGGGCGGAGTTGATCCACGAGCAGGGTGCGGATGCCGCACTGGCCCGGGCCGATACGGTGACCGCCGCTCGGGAGGCTGAACGGGACCGGAGCCGCCTGCTGGCCGAGCAGGGCGACGATGCCAACCAGGCCGGCGAGAAAATCGAGCTGATTCGCAGGAGAGCGTGAAGATGGCGAAAAAGGGGGTGCTCACCCCGCAGCAGGAGGACTTCCCCCGCTGGTATCAGGACATTCTCAACAAGGCCGAGTTGGCCGACAACGGTCCGGTGCGGGGAACCATGGTGATCCGTCCCTACGGCTATGCCCTTTGGGAGCGGATGCAGGCCGAGGTAGATCAGCGCATCAAGGCTGCTGGGGCCGACAACGCCTACTTTCCGCTGTTCATTCCCGAGAGCTACTTGAACCGGGAGTCCGACCACGTGGAGGGCTTCAGCCCCGAATTGGCAGTGGTCACCCAGGGTGGGGGCCGGGAGTTGGCTGAGCCGGTGGTGGTGCGTCCCACCAGCGAGACCATCATCAATGCCTACTTCTCCAAATGGGTGCAGAGCCATCGCGATCTGCCGCTGTTGATCAACCAGTGGGCCAACGTGGTCCGCTGGGAGATGCGCCCCCGGATATTTCTGCGGACCACGGAGTTCTTGTGGCAAGAGGGCCACACCGCCCACGCCACCCGCGAGGAGGCCCGTGACTACGCAGCCATGATCCTCCACGAGGTGTATCGGGACTTCATGGAGTCGGTGCTGGCCATCCCGATGCTCATCGGCTACAAGACCGAGGCCGAGCGGTTTCCCGGTGCCATCAACTCCATGTGCCTCGAAGGGATGATGCGAGACGGCAAGGCCCTTCAGATGGGGACATCCCATGAACTGGGCCAGAGCTTCGCCACCATGTTCGACATCACCTACCTGGACGCCGAGGGGAATCAAGCCCACGTATGGCAGACCTCCTGGGGAGTGTCGTCTCGCATGGTCGGCGGGCTGATCATGGCCCACGGTGATGACCAGGGGTTGGTGGTTCCGCCCCGGTTGGCGCCCATCCAAGCCGTTGTCATCGCGGTGCGCGACGCCGACGGGGTGGTGGACGCCTGCCACCAATTGTCGGGGGCACTGGCTGCTGCGGGGATTCGGGCGAGGGTTGACGACCGGACGGGCACCGGATTTGGCCGCAGAGCCACCGACTGGGAATTGAAGGGGGTACCGGTACGGGTGGAGATCGGCCCTCGGGATTTGGAGAGCGGTCAGGCAACGCTGGTGTCCCGGATTGGCGGCGACAAGCAGACGGTCAGCCTCTCGGCGGCACCCAAGCAAGTGGAGTCGCTGCTCGATGACATCCAACAGCAGAACTACAACGACGCCATGGCCTGGCGGGACTCTCGCATTGTCGATGCAGCCACCGTGGCCGACGTGCAAGAGGCGGCGGCCACGGGATTCGCCCGGATTCCGTGGGCTGAACTCGGCCCCGAGGGCGAAGCCGCATTGGCCGAAGATGCCGTTACCGTGAGGTGCTTGCAGCGCCCTGACGGATCCCTGCCTCAAAGCGGCGACGAGGCCGATCTGGTGGCTGTCTGCGGCCGTAGCTACTAGAAAAACGAGCCGCCTATACGGCGACATGGGTGGCTTCACCGGGTAAGATTGTCGGTGAATCGTCGATCTCTTTAGTCGAGTGAGGCGTGGGCTGGTGCCCACGCCTTCTGACTTTGGGGACCGGGAGCAAATCACCAGTCAAGAAAGGGGCGAGATGTCAGTAGCCGACAGCGTGCGCGACTTGCTCACGCCCCTCTTTCAAGGGAGGGGATTGGAGGTCTACGACCTCACCTATGGGGGAGGAGTTCTGCGCATCATCGTGGACAAGTCCGGGGGAGTGAGCTTGGACGAGGTCGCCGATGCCTCCAGGGTTGCGTCTCGCCTGTTGGATGACAACGATCTCGTGCCCGGTCGGTACACCTTGGAGATCACCAGCCCCGGTCTAGAGCGGCCACTGCGCTGCCCCGAGCACTATGCCCGGGCCGTGGGCGAGACAATAAGCGTCAAGCTTGGCCCTCATGTCGAAGGGCAGCGCCGGATTCAAGGTTTGCTGATGGAATGCGACGATGATGGAATTACCATTGAAAATAACGGAGTTCCTCATCGCATGTCTTTCAACGACATAACCAAGGCCAAGACCGTTTTTGAATGGGGTCCGATGCCAAAGAAGCAGATCAAGGAAAAGAGCAGCCGATGAACCCCGACATGCTGGAAGCCCTCCAGGCGCTCGCCGCCGACAAAGGCATCTCGGTGGATGCCCTGCTGGCCGCTCTGGCCGATGCCCTTGAGTCGGCCTACAAGCGCATGCCTGACAGCGAGGAGTACGCCTGGGTCACCATCAATCCCGAGACAGCCGACATCCAGGTTTTCGCCCAGAAGCTGGACGAGTTTGGAGAGCCAATCGGAGAGCCGTTCGACGTCACGCCGGATGGCTTTGGGCGAATCGCGGCGCAGACGGCCAAGCAGGTCATGATGCAGCGCATCCGCGAAGTAGAGCGGGAGCTCAAATACGAGGAGTACGCGGGCCGCGAAGGCGACATTGTCACCGGCATCATCCAACAGAACGATGCCCGCTACACGCTGTTGGACCTGGGACGGGTGGAGGCTCTGCTGCCCCAGGCTGAGCAAGTGCCCTTCGAGCGCCCGGATGCCAACAGCCGTCTCAAGGCCTACATCGTGGAGGTGCGGAAGACGGCTAAGGGACCCCAAATCGTGGTGAGTCGCACTCATCCCGGATTGATCAGGCGGCTATTCGAGCTGGAAGTGCCCGAGATTGCCGATGGAGTGGTGGAGATCAAGGCCTGCGCCCGGGAGCCGGGTCATCGCACCAAGATCGCGGTGTCGTCCAACGATCCGAATGTGGATCCAGTGGGAGCTTGTG
>VYDF01000290.1 GCA_009843565.1 Acidimicrobiia bacterium
GTTGGGCACTGCGGTCCGCAGTTTTCCCGCGTCTACGGCTTGGGCTGTCTCGGTGCGGATCGGGACGGTGGCCACAACGGGGGCGCCGATGACCCGTTCGCAGTCGGCTCGGGTGAGCGCCCGGCCGGGCTCGGCCACGAGCACAGCCTCGGTGGGCTTGATGGGCGCGCTCGCGATGCGGCGAAGCGACAGGTAGCAGGCCCTGGTCACGACCGCCGATTTGTCCGCTTGGTGGACTACTTCTCGGCGGAACGCCTCGCGGTCGGTCTCGACCGGTCCCCAGCCGGGGCTGAAGGCGCCCGCGTCCACCACCACCGGGGTGTCCATCTGTCTCAGGTGCTCGACCAGCTCGCCGGCCCGGCCGGGCTCTAGCTGGCTCTGGCCGGCGGGCAGCAGCGCCAAGTCTGGGGTGAGGTCGACCATCGAGCGGTCGAGCATCTTTGTGCTCAGAGCGGTGCTGGACCATTCGCTGATGCCGGTGCTGTGTAGCTGGGTTTGCTCGTCGGCGCCGAACACCGCCGGCTGGTCCCCGCACAGATCGACGAGGCAGACCTTCTCGGGGGGCCTCACGTGAGCCACAGCCCTCAAAGCCAACAGCCCCGCGGTCACCGACACTCCCTGCCCTCCCTTGAGGCTCCAAAGCGCTATCAACACGACTTTCCCCGCTTGGGTGCTGTTGTCGCGCCGGCCCGGCTCACAGGTCGAGCCCAGCGTCGGGGCGGGGCGGCTCCTGCTCGGCTGCCAAGCCGGTCCTTAGGTGCGAGCGCAGCGGCTCGGGGGCTACGAGCTCGAATCCCTGCTCCATGCGGGCGAAGCCCTCCAGGGGGTGGTCAGGGCGCCACCACAATGCGTTGGGGCTGACCGAGTTCGGCCCTGCCAGATAGCGGATGTAGGACGCGGCGAGCATCGTCGCCGAGCTGTCTGCGAACTTCTCGGCCGGCTCGGCCAGGTCGATAGGGCACACCATCACCGTGTGGGCGGCGGGCACCGCCACCACCGCCCCCATCTCGCCGATGTGGGGAGCGGCTCGGGCCAAGTCCAAGAGGTGCGCCGACGCGAACATCGACTCGCCGATGTACACCTGGAAGTCGCCCGGCAGCTCGGGGGCCGTCTCGGCCCGCAGCTGATCGGCGGCCAGAGAGTTCGCCAGCGCGACAGCCATGACCTCGTCGCGCTCGACACCCCAGCCGTCGAAGTAGCCCTGGTCGACTGGGCACGCCGCCCCGCCGAGATCAACTGACAGGCACGACGACAACCCCAGCGGCAGAGGATCGACGACCGCGTCCACTTTGTCGGTGTGGACGCAGGTCACAACCCGGATACGCAGGTCATCGCGGACCTGCTCGTAGTCGGACAGCTTGTCGGACAGCGCGTCGGGGGAGAAGCCGTCGAGGCGCTCAATGTGGTTGTAGACGATTGTCCGCCACTCCCCAGGATCAACAGTCCGGCACGTCTGAGCCAGATTCGACAGGCCCAACACGCAATCTAGCGACGGGACAGAAACCGTCCCATCGCCCTCGTCGACCGCGTACTCCCCGTACCGGGTGCCGACCACCTCCTCCACATGGGACAAGAACAGCTTGCGCTGCTCGTCTGACCACATCGGACACCAAGAAGCCCTCGTTTCCATGCCCCCACCATTCAACCCCCCACCGGTCGCAACCGGCCGAAGCCCTGGATCGGACCGGTCGCAAGTCCCGAGAGGCCTTGCGACCGCGGTTGGCTCCCGGCCCGATCGCGGCAGCCAGTCGCGGGCACTGGCGCGGGGGTCGGCGCCGGCGCGGCGCCCAGACACGGCTGAAGGCGCCGGGAGACGACCGACTGCTGCGAACAGGACCGGGTCATTGCCTGCCTCCTGTGGAAATTCGGTGCCTGAGTCGAAGGTCGGGCTGGTAGTTGTGGAGGGGAGGTTGAAAGGAAGGGTCGTGGCTTCTGGTGTTCTTCCCGCTCCGGCGGGCTCAAGGGTTGCCTTGGTCGGCGACACGCACGGGAACAAGGCGTGGACGCGCCGGGTGATCGGCGCGCTGGGCGCCGAGGGGGTGGACATGGTTGTGCAGCTCGGCGATTTCGGCTGGTGGCCCGGCAAGTGGTTCGCCAAGGACGTGTCGCGGGCCGCGTTCATCGCGGGCGTCTCGGTGTGCTTTTTGGACGGGAACCACGAGAACCACGAGCAGTTGCGATTCCACGCCTCGCTCCGAGACCCCGACCGCGGCCCCGCCGACCCGGTGGAGATGTATCCCAGCCTGTGGTATCTGCCGCGGGGCTGCGCCTGGGAGTGGCGCGGCGTGAGGTTCCGGGCGCTAGGCGGCGCCTACAGCATCGACCACGGCACCCGCACGCCGGGCCACGACCTGTTCCCCGCCGAGGAGGTCCCCTCGCCCGCCGACGCGGAGCGGGCGATAGCCGGCGGGCCCGCCGATGTCCTGTTGTGCCACGACTACCCAGCGCTCGGCTACATTCTCAAAGGCCGGCCGCTGCCCGAGGCAGACGACCGGGCGTCCCGCCAGGTTCAGGACATGCTGGCGCAGGTGGCCGAGGCGATCCAACCGAAACTCGTCGTCCACGGCCACTGGCACCACGCCTACACAGTCGAGCTCGACGGAGTCTCCGTGGTGGGCCTGGACTGCGACGGCACCGACCAGGCCATCGCCCTGTTGGACCTCGACACGCTCCAAACCACGGAGTGGTCGCTGCCCGGCCTGCCCTAAGGCCGTTGGTGGCTGCGGCCGGCTACGACCCGCAATCCAGCTTCCAGGCCTACAGGCTGAGGCCGTCGGCTCGGGCGGGTGTGTCGGGGCGCTTTTGGTCCAGGATGCGGTTGGCGTAGTCGGTCTCCAGGAGGCGGTGGATGTTGAGGTGGAGCCAGTGCCGCCAGTCGCGGGGTTTGAGGTCTTGGCAGATCTTGGCGGTGGCGGCGAGGTCTTTGTCGTCGTCGACGCCGAAGATCCACAGGCCGCCGGTTTCCTCGTTGATCTCGTGTTCGCCGTATTCGGACTCGAGCGCCCAGCTCGCCGCGGCCAGGAATCTGCGGCGCTGGTCGCGGTCCCACCAGGCGCACCAGGCTTTGGGCTCGGTGGCCGAGCCTTCGAGGTCTTGTTTTTTGATGCGGTTCTCGGCGGGCACGACGAGGCGGCGTAGCTGCTCGACGGGCTCCTTCCACGCCTGTTGGGCGATGTTGCCGCCGTCGGCGGCCAGGGCGATGTCGCAGTCGTAGCCGATGGTGGCCAGCACTGGCGCACCTGTCGCTTGCTCGATGTCTTTTGGCCCCAGGGCCCGGCGGGTGTCGGCGACCATGACCACTGCGGTGGGGGTGATCGAGTTGAGCGCGCCGCGGCGCAGCGCCAGATAGCAGGGTTTGGTCACCAGGATCGACGCTGGGGCGATCTCGGCTGCGATGCGGCGCAGCCGGTGGTCGCGGGCCTCGCCGCCTGCTTCGGGGTCGAGGGTTCCCGCGTCTATGATCACCGGCTCGATGGGGTGGGTGCCGATGAGCCACTCGTACAGCTCTTCGGGGGTCGGTGGGCCCCCGGCCGCGGGGCAAAAGCCGCAGCGTGTCGGTGACGTGGAGGGCGTGGCGGCGTAGCTCTTCGGCGGGCTGTTGGCCGGCGGACCACTCCGCGATGCCTTGCTGGTGGCGGCCGGTGCGGAACAGGCTGGTCTGGTCGCCGCACAAGTCCACCAGAAGCGCCGGGCGGTCCGCTGAGGCGCCGACCGCGGCCATCGCGGTGGTGGTGCTTGTCCCTTGGCCGCCCTTGAGCGCCCACATGGTTGCCATCATGGTCGTCTCCCCTTTCTGGGCATGGTCAGCGGTACTGCGGCGCCGGCGGTCGGCGCGTCACAGGCCGGCCATTTTTGGGGCCGGGGTTCGGGCTGTGCGTTGGGCTGCGGGCGGGGCGAGCTCGGGCTGCGGGTCAGCGACCAGCTCGATTGCTGCTTTGGCTGCCTCTGTGCATGCCGCGGGGGGCACCCTCATCGCTTCCAGCCGGCGGGCTATCGACTCGGCCGACTCTCCCCTTCTCGCCAGCAGAAGGGCTGTGTGCCCGGCCCGTTCCGCGGCCTGTTCGCTCCACACGGCTGCGGCGGCCCCGGCGTCTTTGCTGTGGGAGGCCCGCAGATCATCGGGAAGGCGCAGTAAGTGCTGGCGCGACAGCACCGGCACAGACCGCCGCACCGCCCACAGCGAGTGCCCGGCCGCGGCCAGTCGGAACCTCTCCAGCCGATAGAACGCCCGCAGCGCCCCCTTGCCGCCCGCGGGGCTCACGCCGAGCTGGACCGACGCATCGGCCAGGCGCATCTCGAATCCGTCGGGGTGTCTGTCGAACTGGTCGGCGACGTGGCGCAGCATCAGGACTTGCGTCGGCCCCAGCACGCTGGTCCAGTACTTCTCAACATAGGGGGAGCGCACAGCCACCCCTGCCGCCTCGGTGTGTGGGTCGTTCCACGGCTCGACCCACACCACCGGCGCCCCCCGGTCGCCGTCGGGCCCGCGCTCAGCGCTCACGGCGCCAGCCCCGGATCGCTGCGCACGAGGGCCTGGTGGCCGAAGGGTTCTGAGTCACGGCCCCACTATCGGCGGGCCGACCGGTCGCGACCGGTCGCAACCCGCCCAAGCGCTTCGGCGGGCGACCCGCGAGACCAGCCGCCGGCCTAGTTGTGCGCCGTAAATTCGCTGGCGTGCCCGACCTCGGGGATGGGACGCTGCTGCGATGGGCAGGTGGTACACGTCCGACCACCATTTCGGGCACCAAAACATCATCAGGTACTGCGGACGCCCCTTCCCCGATGCCGACGCCATGGACAAAGAGATGGTCGCCCGCTGGAACGATGCGGTTGCCGACGGCGACGAGGTGTGGATCCTCGGCGACCTGGTGATGGGCGGAAAGACCCAAGGACTCGCCGGCCATGTTGCCCGCCTCAAGGGGCGCAAGATCCTCGTGCCCGGAAACCACGACCGGTGCTGGCAGGGCAACAGAGACCACCGCTGGGAGCGGGCCGACTACTACCACATCGGCGGATTGCACAAGATCTTCGACAATCCCGAGCCCCACGCCATCGCCGGCCAGCAGGTGCAGCTCAACCACTTCCCCTACAAGCTCGACGACCGCTACGACACGAAATTCGCCAAATGGCGCCCCCAAGACGACGGAGACTGGCTCCTGCACGGCCACATCCACGAGAAATGGCGCCAACAACACCGCCAGATCAACGTCGGCGTCGACGCCTGGCACTTCGCCCCCGTCCCAGAACACACCATTGCCGACCTGATCTCACAAGGACCCGCGGACACCCCCAGCCCCGACTACACCTGACCTGGGGGCGACCCAGACCCTAACCACTGGCGATCCGCGGCCTCGGACAACAGCGGCTGCCAGCAACCGGAATCGCAGCGGCGAGGGACTAGACGCCGCGGATCCACATGCCCGCCTGAACCCCGAACCATTCGACAAGACCACACAGAGCGAACCCGAAACCGACGACCGCAACCAGCCAACCGGAGTACCCGACGCAACCGAGAACAGCCCCAGCACACCGAACCAGCACAAGGTGCAGCAGCCCTCAAACGAAAGCACCGACCCGAGGGCGAAGGCCATCTACACGCTTGCACTGAAGTGCCTGTGACCGGCAGCCGCCGCCTGTCTGGCGTCGAACGTCTGATGTATTCGATTGTCGACGCTTATGATGTGTCCATGGGTCCCGTACGCGAGTTGTCGGAGCTGGACGACAAGGAGCTGCGCTTTTTGCTCAACGACGACCGCCTCCCGCTGTCGGAGCAGATCAGGGTGCTCGACGAGCGCCGCCGCCGGGCCGCCGAGCTACGCAGGGAAGAGGAGCTGGCCGAGCTGGTGGCGTCCAGCGCGGCTCTGGGCGAACTGGAAGAGGCTGCCCGGCTGGTGGCCGACGCCCAGGCCCGCCTCGACGAGGCCCGCAGGTACCGGCACATCTGCGCGCAGGCCGCGTTCGACGAGGGCCACACCGTGGTGGCGGTCGCCCAGGTGGCCCGCGTCGCCCGCTCCACAGCGATGAGGCTGCGAGACGAGCCGCCCGGCCCGCCAGCGCCACAGCGCTCCCCGCGGCCCGCGCGCTAGCCGGGCGTTCCTGTGCTTTCGGGCGGGTTCTTCCTGTAGTTCCCCGCCGTCGGAGTTTCGACCGAGCGCCCCGGCCGGTGTCGAGCCCTGGACGGGCCCGGCACAGCCCGAGGCGGAGCGGGTGCGAGTGCGCCGGCTCTGAGTGAGCGGTGGAGCTGTCAGCGGAAAGCCGGGATGCTTGTCCGGTCGCTTTGCCAGCAGGGGTTTGCGACCGGTTGCGACCGGCGGGCGCGGGGAGGATGTGCGCTCGTTTGGAGGCGGACGTGAAAGGCGGTCGCAGGGGTGCTCTCCATCGCGAAAGTCGGACCGGGCCACGCCGAGTATTTCACTTCGCCCAGCGCGGCCGGGGTGTTTTCGCCGGCTCCTGGCGGCCAGGCCTGCTATTACACCGACTCGGGCGAGCAGCCCGGTGTGTGGGCGGCGGCGGGCGCGATGGGGGTGTCTCCGGGCGGCGCGGTCACCACTGACGGGCTCAAATCGATGCTGGCGGGCTGCGATCCCGTCTCGGGCGAGCAGCTCGGGCGGCGGATCGACCCGGGCGGCACGTTCGTCGACCGGTTGGGCATCACACGCCTGCGCAAGGCTGTCGGCGGGTTCGACCTGACCTATTCGCTGCCCAAGTCGGTGTCGGCGGCGTGGGCACTGGCTGGCGAGGCGACCCGCGAACAGATCGAGGAGGCCTGGTCGCTGTCGGTGCGGTCGGTGATCGCCTATGTGCAGGACAACGGGGTCGCCTCCCGGTCGGGGGCGGGAGGGACGATGGTCGAGGAGGTGCCCGAGGGGGCGGCCGTCGCCCGTTTCGACCACTACACGTCGCGCTCGGGCGATCCGCAGCTGCACTCGCATCTGGTGGTGGCCAACCGAGTGCGCTGCGGGGACGGCAAGTGGCGCACCCTCGACGGCAGGGCGCTGTACGCATCGGCCAAGGCCGCCAGCATGGTGGGCGGCGCGGTGCTGCGCGCCGAGCTTTCGCGGCGGCTGGGCTGGTCGTGGGACCGCATTGACGACCGGCTCCACGCCGATGTGGCAGGAAGCCCCGGGCATCTGATCGAGACCTGGTCTTCGCGCAGGCGCGACACGGCCCGCGAGGCTGGGCAAAGGGTGCGCCGGTTCGAGGCCGACACCGGCCGCGAGCCGACCGCGCAGGAGCGCATCGAGATCTGGAACCGGGCCGCGGTCGCAACGCGGGAGGCGAAGAAGCTGCTGGGCCTCGACGGCGACCCGCACCAGCGATGGCGGGCCGAGGCCGCCCAGTTGGGCATCGACCCCGCTGAGACGGTGGCGGGGTATCGCACGGCGCGACGCGTCGAGCGCGACGCATACGACCGCCCCGAAGTAGTCGTGGACGGTCCTCAGCTCGCCCTGGACGGCGAAATGTTGGACCTGCTGTTGGCCGCCGCCGAGGACTCGGCCACCAGTCTGTCCGATGTCGATTTGGACGCGGTGGTCTATGCGGCGGTCAACGCCGCTCCCGGCTGCGCTGCTGTGGGCCGCGCCGGCGACGAGATCGCTGCCGCGACCGCCAAAGCGCTGCGGGATCGGCTGGAGCAGCGGCTGGTGCGATGTGACGGCCGGTGGTGGTCGCCGGGCCTGGTCGCCGCCGAGCAGGCCGCCGCGGCGTGGCTGGCGTCGCCGGTGCCCGTCGACGATGCCGCCGTCGAGCGCATCGACATCGGCGGGCTCGGCGGCGACCAGGCCCTAGCCGCTGAGGGGTTGATCGCCACAACCACGGCGGGCAGCGTGCTGATCGGCCCGGCGGGGTCGGGCAAGACCACCGCGTTGGCCCGCATAGCCGCCGCGGTCGGACACGACCGGATCATCGCCGCGGCGCCGACTGCGGTGGCGGCAGGCACACTCGGGGCTGCGCTGGGCACGGCGTCGAGCACCGTGGCGCTCATCAACGCGTCGGGCGAGCCGATCCCCGAGGGCGGATGGGTGATCGCAGACGAGGCCGGCCAGCTCAGCACCAGGGACTTGGCCGCGCTGTGCGGCAAGGCCGCGGCCGCCGGCGCCCGGGTGGTGCTGGTGGGCGACCCGGCCCAGCAGGGCTCGGTGTCGGCGGGCGGCATGTTCGACGCGCTGGCCGCCTCCAACGCGCTGCCCTCATTCATGCTCAACCAGCTCTGGCGGTTCGACGACCCCGCCGAGGCGAAAGCAACCGCCGCGATCCACCGCTGCCACAAGCAAGGGCTCGACTACCACCGCGACCGCGGCCGGATCACCGACGGCGCCAGTGACGACGCCGCAGCGGCCGCCGCGGACTGGTGGGAGCTCCACCGCCACTGCACCACCGTCATCAGCACCCCGACTGTGGAGCTGGCCCGCCAGATCAACGCCGAGATCGCCGAGCGCCGCGCCCGGACCGGCGAGACCGGCGAGAAGGTGGCCGGGGCGGGCGACCGGGCAATCCGCGTCGGCGACATCGTGACCACACGGCGAAACGACCGGCTCCGCCGCGCCAGCGACGGGCTGGCGGTGCGCAACGGCGACCGCTGGGCGGTGACCGCCGCCGCCGAACGAGGCGATCTGGCATTGGAGCACCTGGACCGCCAGGCCCAGGCCACCGTCACCGCGGCGTACGCCGCCAAGCACGTCGATCTCGGCTATGCGATCACCCAGACCAGAGCCCAGAGCACCACCGTCGACGCGTCGCTCACCGTGATCTGCGGGTCGACGGGGCGCGACCAGCTCTACGTCGGTCTGTCGCGGGGCCGCGCCGGGAACTGGCTGCACATCATCACCGACACGCCCGCCGCCGACCCAGAGATCGCTCCCGACCACACCACCCCCGACAAGGTCATCGAGGCCGTGTTCTCACGGCGGCACGGCTGGGCCACCGCCACCGACGTCACCGCCCCGGCCATGGCCCTCGACGACGCCAAAGCCCACCTCGCAACCATCGCCGCTAGACCGATCCGGTCGCTTCCCCGCGCCGCCGGCCACGACGCGGCCTCGCTGGTAGTACGACGCGACCTCGCCGCCCAGCGGGCCCGTGCCGAGGGCATCGACCATCACGTCGCCGACGAGATCGACGACTGGCTCGCCGGCCTCAACGAAACCGACCCCCACAGCGCCGCGCTCGAAGACCAGCAGATGCTCGAGGCCGAAGCCCGCCTGCTCGAACACATCGACCGTCTCGTCCCGGCCAGCCTCTCCCCGACAGCCAGACCACCGGAACCGGCCGAAGGCGAGCGCCGGCCCACGCTGGGGGCGATCCGCAAGGCGCGGGGACTGCTCGACAACGACTTCCGCCACATCGACCCGCAAGCCCTCGAACAGATCAAGCAGAGCAACCAGCAGACCGCCGCCACCGGCCCGCCCGACAACCCGTGGCTCGTCGAGCTTTGGGCGCTGTACCAGCGGGCCAGCGCCCACGGGCGCGACCATCTCGCCCCCACCATCGCCGCGATCTGCGACGCTCCCGCCCGCCGGCGCATCGAAGCGCTCACCGGCTGCCAGCCCCCGATGGGGCGCGTCGCTGCCTGGGCCGAACAAGTCCGGGCCGCCGTCGCCGCCCGGCGCAAAGCCCGCCACCACAGCCCCCTCGACGACCTCACCGCACAGCGGGCCGCCAAAGTCGCCCAAGCCTGCGCCGCCGACGCACAGCGCCTGCTAGAAGCCGATACGCAGCGCTGGCAAGCCGCCATCGACGACTGGGCCGACAGCGGCTGCGCAACTCGGCAC
>VYDF01000217.1:0-15470 GCA_009843565.1 Acidimicrobiia bacterium
AGGCTCACCTCGTTGCCGTCCAAGTCATAGCCCTCCATGTGGATACACCGTGGGCGGACGATCTCCCACGACAGTTCGGGCACCGACAGGCAGCCCTCGTTGTAGATCCACTCGCCGTCGCTTTCGGTGATCTCGGGGTTGACCAGAACACCGGGCCCCTCGCCAAAGTCGTACACGAAGAACCGCTGCGAAACCCCCACCTGAGGAGCGGCCAAGCCGATGCCGGGGGCCTCGTACATTGCGGTGAGCATGTCTTGGCACAGATCGGCCATGGCACCGTCGATGTCGGTCACCTCTTCGGCCACGCGCCGCAGCACCGGGTCGCCATACACCCGTATCCGCAGTGGGGCCATCGTTTCAGGTTACCGTCAAACCGTGGGCGATTCGCATTACTTCAGCGCCTCACCGGGCGGAAAACGGCGGCCGGGAACCGTCGGCTTGCGGGTGGGAGATCTGGATGTGGACCTGGCCACCGACCGAGGGGTGTTCTCTCCCGATGAGCTGGATTTCGGCACCCGCTACCTGCTGGCTGAAGCGCCCCGACCCCCACAAGACGGCCCATTGCTGGACCTGGGCTGCGGCTATGGACCCATTTCGGTGGCACTGGGCCAGTGGTCGCCACAGGCCCCGCTTTGGGCTACGGACGTGAACCCCCGGGCCCTGGAGCTGTGCCGGATCAACCTGGATCGCCTAGGCCGACCCGACGCCACAGTGTGCCATCCCGACGACGTGCCCTCCGACATGCGCTTTGCTGCCATCTACTCCAACCCGCCCATCCGCATCGGCAAGACAGCTCTCCACGAGGTGCTTGCCCAGTGGCTGGAGCGCCTGGCCGAAGACGGCCGGGCCTACCTGGTGGTCAACAAGAACCTGGGCTCTGATTCGCTGGCCCGCTGGCTCAACGAGCAAGGATGGCCCGCCACCCGGCTCAGCTCCCGCCGGGGCTACCGAATCCTGGAGGTGCTGGCAAGGGGCTAAACCGCTCTGATGGGGTCGACGTCGATGCGGAGACGGCCGCTGGGGCGCTCCACTGAGGCGAGGGCGTCGCAGAGGGTGTCGTAGTCAGGGGCCCGCACCAAGAATTGCCCGCCAGGGTCGGGCGCGATCTGAATCCCCGGCGGCGTACCGAAGCGCTCCATGTACTCCCCCGCCTCCGGCCCTGACACCACGGCGATGGCCCCGTAGGGAGGCAGGCTCAGCTCCTGGCGGCGGTCTCGGTCGGCGCGGGCCAACAGGGCCGGATCAGCCCGGAGCGCAGCGGTCACCACTGGGTCGTCGGGCAGACGGGTTTGCAGCAATATCTTCCCGCCAGACTCACGGGGACCAGTGATCCGGGCCGCTCGGGCAACTAGGGCCAAGGCCTGCTCCCTGGCCCGGAATCGGGGGGCCAGCAGCTCCTGGTCGAACTCCAAGAAGGCCACCGTGTCGAACGGTCGGCCCAAGTGCAGCACCGCCTCGGTGCCCACCACTACCCGGGCCGTGGGCGGACCGTCGTATCCGCTGCCAGTGGATTCGGCCACTGGCGTGCGAACCAGCGCCTCGATCTCCTCCCGAACCCGATTGACACCGGCCCGCAGATTGCGCATCCCGGTACTGCCGCATTCTGCGCACACGGTCGGGCGGCTGTGGCCGGCCGACCGGCACACCAAGCGCTTGTCGTCGTCCTGACGCATAGACGCCCCGCACTCACTGCACACGGCGAGCTCGCCGCACACTCGACAGGCCAGCAGCAGCGACCGGCCCCGGCGGTTCAAAACGCAAGCCGCCCGACCGCCGTCGCGCAGCGCCTGAACCAGCTCCGGGGAGTACAGGCCCGCCCGCCCCGGATCCTCGCTGCGACGGTCCACCACATCCACCTGCGGCCAACTGTCCCGCTCGGTGCCCCGCGATGGCCGCATCAGCGGCCGGGACCGCAGCGCCTCCAAGGAGGGAGCTGGCGATACCAGCACGCAGGGCACACCTGCTCGGCGGGCCCTCTCGACGGCCACATCTCGACCGCTCCACGTGGGTGCGGACTCCGAGCGGTACGACTCGTCATGCTCGTCGATCACCAACACCGCAGCCAGATCTGGAGCTGGAGCCCACGCCGCCGCCTGGGTGCCGACCACGGTGGCTCCCGCCGCGGCCGCAGCCCAGCCCTCCGGCTGGCGGACTGCCCACACCCCCTCCCTCCCCAGCCTCCTGGTTAGTTCATCGGCTCGCCCATGGTCGGGCACCAAAACGAGCGCCTGTCCCCGAGCCGCGGCCGCAAGGGCCATGGGCAACGGATCGTCGGAGGGTCCCATCCGAACGGTGCGGCCCTCGCCGTCGAAGAGGTCGGAGTAGTCGCCCGAGAAAACCAAACGGGAGCGCTGAGGGCGGGGAAGGCCCGCCACCATGCGGGGAGGCGAAGCCGTCCGCAGGAAGTGAACTCGACGCCCGGCCCAGCGCCATGCGGCCCACCTGCTCAATTCGATGATCGTCCGGTCGGGTCCCCGCCCGCTCAACTTGGCCAGCGGAGAGGGGTCTAGCCCCTCGGGCGCCTCTACCCCTACCTCGGTTATCCAGCCGCCCACGCGGCGGCCATGCAACGCCACCCGAACCATGGCCCCCACGCCGAATCGAGGGTCGTCGGCCCAGCCGTCGGGGACCGCGTAGGTGAATTCCTTGTCGATGGCGATGACGTCGGTCAGTACCCGAACGTTCAACGGGCTGAGATCAGAGCCCCAGTGCCGAGCGAAGGTCGTCCACCCGATCGGTGCGCTCCCAGGTGAAGATGCTCTCGGGGCTGCGCCCGAAATGGCCGTAAGCCGCCGTTTTCCGGTAGATCGGCCGGAGCAGCTCCAGATCCCGGATGATGGCCGCAGGGCGCAGATCGAAGATCTCGTTCACCTGATGGCTGATCTTGACGGGGTCCACCGTCTCAGTGCCGAAGGTCTCCACCATCACCGACATCGGGCGAGCGATGCCGATGGCATAGGACACCTGAACCTCGCACCGGGAAGCGGCGCCAGAGGCCACCACGTTCTTGGCCACCCAGCGGGCCGCATACGCCGCCGAGCGGTCGACCTTGCTGGGGTCCTTGCCCGAAAAGGCGCCCCCACCGTGGCGGGCCATGCCCCCATAGGTGTCCACAATGATCTTGCGCCCGGTGAGCCCGGCATCGGCTACCGGCCCACCTCTCACAAACTTCCCAGTGGGATTCACCAGCACGTCGTAATCGTCATCGCGGAATTGCTCGGGAACCACCGGGTCGATGACCTGCTCTTTGAGGTCGTCCTTCATCTCGTTGAGATCGGTTCCGTCGCGGTGATGAGCCGATATCAGCACGGCACTCAGCCCCACCGCCTTAGTCCCCTCGTACTCGAACGTCACCTGGCTCTTGCCGTCGGGTCTCAGGTAGGGCACACACCCAGAGCGTCTGACCTCGGTCAGCCGCTCGACCATTCGGTGGGCGATGTGGATGGGCAGCGGCATCAATTCGGGCGTCTCATCGCAGGCAAATCCGAACATCATCCCCTGGTCGCCGGCACCCTGCTCCAGCGGATCAATCCGGTCCACGCCCTGGGCGATGTCGGGAGACTGGTCGTCGATGGACACCATCACCCCGCAGGTATTGCCATCGAAGCCGTAGTCCTCCCGGTCGTAGCCAATCCCCGTGATGGTGTCGCGCACCACCCTGGGGATGTCGATATACCCCTCGGTGGAGATCTCACCGGCCACCACCACCAGTCCGGTGGTGACCAAGGTCTCGCACGCCACCCGGCTGCCGATGTCTACGGCCAGCAGGGCATCCAGCACCCCGTCGGATATCTGATCGGCGATCTTGTCGGGATGGCCACCGGTGACCGACTCTGACGTGAAGCGGTGTCGGCCAATTGACCCCTGGCTCATTGATTCTCCTCACGGGCGTCAGCCCGGTGGTCGCGGTCTTCCATCACCAAGTCGAGGACGGCTCGGGCCACCTGGCGTTTGGAGCGCAGTCCCACCGGGTGGACTCGGCCATCGGAAGCTAGCACTGTCACTTCGTTGGTGTCGTAGGCGAAACCGACGTTTTCGGCCGCCACATCATTGGCCACGATGTAGTCGGCGCCCTTGCCGCTCAGCTTGGCGGCGGCGTTGTCAGCCACATCGCAGGTCTCGGCGGCAAACCCCACCAGGATCTGCCCCTCGGGCTTCGACGCCCCCAGCCCAGCGAGGATGTCGGGAGTGGGTTCCAGATGGATGGCGGGCACGCCATCGCGTTTTTTGAGCTTCACCCCCGCGGGTTCGGTCGGACGGAAATCGGCCACCGCCGCGGCCATGATCACCACATCGGCCTCTTTGGCGGCCTCGGCAGTGGCCGCAGCCATCTCCTCGGCGGTGTTCACCATGACCACGGTGGTTCCCAGGGGGCCGGGACGGTCCACTGTGGAGACGATGATCACCTTGGCCCCTCGAACGGCGGCCTCTTCGGCGAAGGCAAAGCCCTGCTTGCCCGAGGACCGGTTCCCGATATAGCGCACCGGATCGATCGGCTCCCAGGTGCCCCCGGCAGTGACCACAACCGACAGGCCGTCCATGTCGAGACGTCGTCCGCTGGTATCGAGCACCCGGTCCACAGCGGCCACGATGTCGGCCGGCGAGCTGAGCCGTCCCGCGCCCTCGTCACCCCCCGCCAGGCGACCCGATTCCGGCCCCACTATGGAAACGCCCCGCTTGGCCAAGGTGGCGATGTTGTCGACCACCGCCGGGTGCTCCCACATCTCGGTGTGCATGGCCGGGCAAATCACCACTGGGGCCCGGGTGGCGATGAGCGTGGCCGTCAGCAGGTCGGAGCTGATGCCGGCGGCGTAAGCGCCGATCACGCGGGCAGTGGCCGGGGCGACCACCACGCAGTCGGCTGTCTGGCCCAGCGTTGTATGGGGAATGGGGTCGTCTTCTTCGAAGAGGCTCATCTGGACCCGCTCCGAGGCCAGTGCGTCGAAAGTGGCGCGGCCCACGAATCGGGTGGCTCCCTTGGTGAGCACCGGAATGACGTAAGCGCCCCCATCCATCAGTCGGCGGCAGATCTCCACCGCCTTGTACGCCGCGATCCCCCCGCTCACGCCAAGCACGATTCGCTTGCCGGCGAGCGAATTCATGGGTCTGTCAGGACGCTGAGTCCAGATCAGCCTCGTCTAGATCAGCGTCGTCTTGGTCGGCTTGTTCTAGACCGGCTTGCTCCAGATTGGCTTCGCCGGTGGGGATCATGGAGTCGGCCAATACATCCTCTTCAGGAATCTCCGGGGGATCGGTGGCGATGATCTTGTCGGCCGCGATCTCCTCGAAAGCGATGGACAGAGGCTTGCGTGACATGGTCAGCACCTGAGGCGGAACCATCGCCCCCAAGCCCTCGCCGAGCTGGCCGAAATAGGAATTGATCTGGCACGCCCGCAGCGCCCCCAAGGTGACCAGGCGGAACTTGGAGTCGGTCCGGCCCAAGAGTTCCTCGATGGTCGGGTACATCATGGTGTCGTGCTGTTCGGTCATTGGTGCAGCTTTCTTCCAACAGGTACTGAGGAGAGCGGGTCAATGATACCAGGGCAGACTTGGTTAAACGTCATCGTCCTTCTCCCTCTACCTGTCATAAACGTCATCGACAGAACCCTGCCGACGGGCTTCTTCAATGAGAAGGGCGACTCCCGTCACCGCTTCCTCAAGGCTGTCGTTGACGACATGGACGGCGTTGAGCTCATAGGCCAGGATTCGCTCCGAGTCGGCCAGAGCCAGCCGTTTGGCGATATGGGCCTCCGGATCACCCCGGCCCCGCAGACGAGATTCCTGCTCGGCCGCCGATGGCGCTTCGACAAATATGCACAGGGCTTCGGGGTGGCTCTCCCGTACTTGGGCCGCCCCTTGGACATCAATCTCCAACAAGACATCGCAGCCAGCCGGAGGATCGGGTTGCGGTGTTCCGTAGAGGTTTCCGGCGATCTCTGCCCACTCCACGAAGCCACCCTCGGCGATTTTGGCTCGGAATGCAGCTTCGTCGGCGAATACATAGGCAGTGTCTGGCTCGCCGGGACGACGTACTCGAGTGGTCCATGAGCGGCTAAGCCATAATTTGGGGTCCGCGGCCACCAATGCGGCCGCGATTGTTCCCTTGCCGACCCCGCCGGGGCCAGACAAAACGATGATCAGTGGCTGATCTACTAGTCGCCGCAGCGTGCGAGCAGCGATGCCCGCTGCTGATCGCCCAGTCCGCGGATGCGGCGGCTATCGGCAATGCCGATTTCGTCCATCATCCTGCGGGCCCGAACCTTGCCCATGCCTGGAAGCGACTCCAGGACAGCGAGCACTTTGGTGCCGGCGACCACTTCATCAGTTTCCGCTTGTTCCAGCAGATCGGAGAGCGATATCGACCTCATCTTGAGCTTGGCCTTGACTTCAGCGCGCTTGCGACGCACCTCGCCGGCCTTGGCCAACGCCGCCTGGCGCTGTTCTGCTGTCAGTTGTGGGGGTCCTGCCATTACACCATTGTAGTTTGAACTTCAAGTCTTGTGGCGGATTTCCCCAGTTTGCTCAGCTAGGCGCTTGGATGGTGGTGGCTAACTGTCGAGCCTTGTCGGCCATGTCGGCCAGAGACTTGGCCAAGTGCTCAGAGCGAATTGTCAATCCCTGGACATCGGCGGTCACGGTCCGGCCCACCACCAGGATGGAGGCCCCGGAGGCGATGGCGGCCTGGGGGGTGGCAACCGAGGCCTGATCGTTGTGACTTGAGCCAGGGAGGCGGATACCGGGCACCACGCGCTTCAGCTCCGGTGCTACTTCTTTGACCACTCCGATATCGGCGGCTGAGCAGATCACACCGCCACAGCCGGCGTCGCGGGCCAGCGCCACCCGTTTTTCGAGCACGTCCCGGGATCGGTCGGCATCGCTGGTCAAAATGGTCACGCCCAGCACTTGAGCCGCCCCCCCGCTGCCCTCGGCCAGTCCCTCGACCCCAGCTTTCAACACGTCGAGTCCTCCACTCGTGTGGACAGTCAGCCAGCGGACACCAGTGCGGCCGATCTGGGCGGCGGCTCTGCCCACTTGGGTGGGGATGTCGTAGAACTTGAGATCGGCGAACACCTCATAGCCCCGATCAGTCATGGCCCGAACCGCGTCTGGCCCGGCGGTGGCAAACAACTCAAGCCCGACCTTGGCCACCCCCATCCAGGGGTGAACGGCATCGGCCATCAAACAGGCCAGGTTCAGATCGTCCACGTCCAGCACAATGGCCAAACGGGAATCGCGCGTCGTCTTACTCATGGGCTGCTCCAATCAACTCGTCCAATCGATTTACACCATGGGATGCACACCAGCGGGCCAGTTCCCGCAGGACTTTGGCTGGGGCTCGGGGGTCGGCGAACGTGGCGGTGCCCACCTGCACGGCGCTGGCTCCGGCCATCATCATCTCCACGGCATCGACACCCGAGGCGACCCCTCCCACCCCGATGATGGGCACATCAGGCAGGGCGGCGTACACGTCGTAAACCGACCTCACCGCCACCGGGCCCATGGCCCGGCCCGACACCCCTCCCCCGCCAGCGCCCAGCACGGGCGTGCGGGCTTCGGTGTCGATGACCATGCCCAGCAAGGTGTTGATGAGGGTCAGGGCCTCCGCCCCGCCCTCCACCGCGGCTCCGGCAATTTCCACCAGGTCGCCAGTAGCGCTGAGCTTGGCCCACCGGGGAAGGCCACAGGTTGCGGTGGCGCCCAGCGCGGCCCGGGTCATGGCCCCAGAATGGGAGAACATGCGACCCCGATCCTCCAGATTTGGGCAAGAGACGTTGACCTCCACGGCGACAACGGCTTCCACAGCGCTGCGGTCGGCAGATGCCAAGAGATCGCTGGCCGCGGCGTAGTCGTCCAGGGAGCGCCCCCAGATCGACACCACCACCCGAGCGCCGGATGCAGCCAGCACCGGGAGTTCTTCGGCCAGCCACCGGGACAGGCCCGGGCCTTGCAGGCCCACGCTGTTGATCATTCCCGCGGGCACCGGGTGGACCCGGGGTGGCGGATTGCCGGGCCATTCGTAGGGGGCCAGTGACTTGACCACCACAGCGCCCAGCTCCGAGTAGTCCAGATACCTGCCCAACTCGGCGCCATGGCCCACCGTGCCCGAGGCGGTCATCACCGGGTTGGGCAATAGAACCGAGCCGATTGAGGTATCCAGCTCTGGCTCTTGGCTGCCCCGTTTCATGGGCTCAGCGGGATCTGATCTCTGCGGGACCCCAGCTCCAAACTCCGGAATCCGCGTCTGCTCATAGCTCCAGGGCCAGCTGATCGCTGGTCACGCCTCGGTGGTACTCCTGAAGCGTTCGGACCCGCAGCGGGTGGCGGGCCCAGTCGGCCATGCCGTTGGCCGCGGCCAGTCCTGCCGAGGCGGTAGTCAGCAGTGGAACCCGATTTCGGCTGGCCGCCCGGCGGATGTGATCGCCATCGGCCCGGGAGCCCCGACCCCTTGGGGTGTTCACCACCAACTGCACTCGGCCGCTGTCGATCAACTCCACCACGTCGGCACCTCCCTCGCCCACCTTGGCCACCACCTCGGCCACCGGGACGCCAACGTTTGACAACGCCGCCGCGGTGCCGGAGGTGGCCGCGACAGACAGGCCCAGCCCGGTGAATACCCGGGCCATCTCCACCCCTGCGGGTTTGTCCCGATCGGCCAACGACATCAGCACCGTGCCGTGAGAGGGCAAGGGCGCCCCCGCCGCGATCTGGCTCTTGGCGAAAGCCAAGCCGGGACGCAGGTCGATGCCCATCACCTCGCCAGTGGACTTCATCTCCGGGCCCAAGATGGCGTCGGCCTCCGGGAACTTGTTGAACGGCAGCACAGCCTCCTTCACCGAGATGTGGTCGCCGTTGACCCTTCGCCCCAGCAGCCCCTCTTGGCGCATGTCGGCCAGGCTGGCCCCCATCATCACCCTGGTGGCCACCTTCACCAGGGGTACGCCGGTGGCCTTGGCCACGAACGGCACGGTGCGCGACGCCCGGGGGTTGGCCTCCAGCACGAACACCTGATCGGCCGCGCCGGTGCCAAACTGCTTGACTGCGAACTGCACGTTGATCAGCCCCACCACATCGAGTGCGTGGGCAATGTCCTTCACGTAGCGCTCCAGCAGGGCCACGGTGGCCTCGGAGAGATGAACCGGAGGCAGCATGCAGGCGCTGTCGCCGGAGTGGACTCCGGCCTCCTCCACGTGCTCCATCACTCCGCCGATGAGCACCTCGCCGGTCATGTCCCGGATGGCATCCACGTCCACTTCGGTGGCGTCCTCCAAGAAGCGGTCGATGAGCACCGGTCGCTCAGCCGAGAGCCCGCCTTCTCGGCCCAGAGATCCCGAGGCAGCCATCTCGGCCATGGCGTCGCGCAAGTCGTCGTTGGTGTAGACGATGACCATAGCCCGGCCCCCCAACACGTATGAGGGCCGCACCAGCACTGGGTAGCCGATCCGGTCGGCCACGGCCAAGGACTCCTCCACGGTGGCCGCCGTGCCCCCCGCGGGCTGGGGGATGTCGAGGCGGGCGCACAGTGCATTCCAGCGCTCCCGGTCCTCGGCCAAATCGATGCTCTCGGGGCTGGTGCCCACCACCAAGCCCTCGGGCAGCACGCTGGCCAGCTTCAGCGGGGTCTGCCCGCCGAGCGACACCACCACCCCGGCAATGCCGGAACCGCCTGCGGCTTGCGACGAGCGCAACTCGGCATCGATCACATTGCGCACGTCTTCTTCGGTGAGGGGTTCGAAATACAGCCGGTCGCTGGTGTCGTAGTCGGTTGACACCGTTTCGGGGTTGCAGTTGACCATGATGGTCTCATAGCCCGCCTCCGACAGCGCGAAGGCGGCATGGACGCAGCAATAGTCGAACTCCACGCCCTGGCCGATCCGGTTCGGCCCCGAGCCCAGGATGATCACCTTGGCCTGATCGGAGGGGGCCACCTCGCCCACGTCCTCATAGGTGGAGTAGTGGTACGGGGTCTCAGCCTCGAACTCGGCCGAGCAGGTATCCACTGTCTTGAAGGTGGCCTCCACGCCGGCGGCGAGCCGGGCGGCCCGCACCTCTGAGGCCGGCCTGTTCCAGAGATGGCCAAGCTGGTCGTCGGAGAACCCGAACTGCTTGGCCCGCTTCCACGCCCGGGGGGTCATGGCGTCAAAGCCGCACTTTTCCAGCGCGGCCCGCTCCTCGGTGATCTGGAGGATCTGGTCGCAGAACCACGGGTCCACCTTGGTGGCCTCAAACAGCTGAGCCACGGTGAAGCCCCGGCGTAGCAGCGCCTCGATCTGGAATATCCGCTCGGGGGTGGGCACCGCGGCCGCGGCCAGCAGCTCTTCGTCGTTGAGCGGATCGTAGGCAGCCTCGGCCGGATCGGCATTGAGGCCGTGGCGGCCCAGCTCCAGAGAGCGCAGCCCCTTTTGAAGCGACTCGGTGAAGGTGCGGGCTATGGCCATGGCCTCCCCCACCGACTGCATCTGGGTGTTGAGCACCCCCGACACTCCGGAGAACTTCTCGAACGCCCACCGGGGCACCTTGGTGACCACGTAGTCGATGACCGGCTCGAAGCAAGCCGGCGTCTTCTCGGTGATGTCGTTGGGAATCTCATCGAGGGTGTAGCCCACGGCCAAGCGGGCCGCGATCTTGGCAATGGGGAACCCGGTGGCCTTGGAGGCCAGCGCCGATGACCGCGACACCCTCGGATTCATCTCGATGATCACGAAATCGCCGTTGTCGGGGTTGACTGCGAATTGAATGTTGGAGCCACCGGTTTCCACCCCCACCCGGCGGATGCAGGCGAAGGCCGCGTCTCGCAACACCTGGTACTCCACATCTGAAAGGGTCTGGGCCGGGGCCACGGTGATGGAATCGCCGGTGTGGACCCCCATGGGATCGAGGTTCTCGATAGTGCACACCACCACGCAGTTGTCAGCCCGGTCGCGCATCACCTCAAGCTCGTATTCCTTCCATCCGGCGATCGACTGCTCGATGAGGATTTCGCTGATGGGGCTGGCGGCCAGGCCCCGGGCGCACATCTCCCGCCCCTGCTCAGGGGTGTGGGCGATGCCGGTGCCGGTGCCGCCCAGGATGTAGGCCGGGCGGATGATCACCGGCAAGCCGATGCGCTCCATAACCTCTAGTGCCTCGTCCAGGGTGTGGGCGGTGGCCGACGGGGGAACGGGCAAACCGATGTCAATCATGGCTTGGCGGAACTTGGCCCGGTCTTCAGCGGTGGAGATGGCGCTTTGGTTGGCGCCGATCACCTCCACTCCATACTTGTCCACCACCCCCGCCTCGATCAGCTCCATGGCCAGGTTCAGAGCGGTCTGGCCGCCCAGGGTGGGCAGCAATACGTCGGGCTGCTCCCGCTGGATGATGCTGGTGAGCACTTCGAGGCTGAGGGGCTCGATGTAGGTGGCGTCGGCGAACTCGGGGTCGGTCATGATGGTGGCCGGGTTGGAGTTGGCCAGCACCACCCGATAGCCCTCGTCGCGCAGCACCCGGCAGGCCTGGGTGCCGGAGTAGTCGAACTCGCAGGCCTGGCCGATCACGATGGGGCCCGACCCGATGAGCAGGATCGACTCGATGTCGTTCCGCCTAGGCATGAGAGCCATCCATGAGTTCGTCAAAGAGCTGGAAGAGGTAGCGGGAGTCGTGGGGGCCGGGGCCGGCCTCGGGGTGGTACTGGACGCTGAACGCGGGCAGGTCGCGGCAGCGCAGGCCCTCCACGGTGTGGTCGTTGAGGTTGATGTGGGTGATATCGGCACCGGGAATGGAGCTGTCGGCCACGCAGAAGTTGTGGTTCTGGCTGGTGATCTCCACCGCCCCGGTGGCCAAGTTTCGCACCGGGTGATTGCCGCCGTGGTGGCCGAAGGGAAGCTTGTAAGTCTCCCCGCCCAGTGCCGAGGCCAATAGCTGATGTCCCAAACAGATGCCGAAGATCGGAACCTCGCCCAACAGGCCCGAGATGGTGTCCACCGCCCCCACCACGGCGGTGGGATCGCCGGGGCCGTTGGACAAGAACACCCCGTCGGGCTGACGGGCCAAGATGTCGGTGGCCGAGGTGCCCGCTGGCACCACCTCAACGTGGGCGATGGTCCGCAGATGGTGGACGATGGTGGCCTTCAAGCCGTAGTCGAGAGCCACCACCCGATGAGGAGGACGGCCGTCGTCCCGAGAGGAGGAGAAGTGCTCGGACTCGGGGCGGGTCACGGTGGCCACCAAGTCGACCCCGTCGGTGCCGGGCTCGGCTTGGGCCGCGGCCCGCAGTTCGGACTCGCCCGCAGTGCCGAAAGCGCCGGGCATGGCCCCGGCGTCGCGGATATGGGTGGTGAGACGGCGGGTGTCCACCCCGGCGAGGCCGGCGATGCCCTGGTCGACCAGGAATGCCCCCAAGTCGCCGGTGGCCCGCCAATTGGAACGGCGGCGGGCCATGTCCCGCACGATCACCCCCCGGCAAAATGGGCGGCGGCTCTCGTGATCTTGGGGAGTCACTCCGTAGTTGCCGATGTGGGGGTAGGTGAAGGTGATGATCTGCCCGGCATACGACGGATCGGTGATCACCTCCTGATAGCCGGTGAGCACGGTGTTGAACACCACCTCTCCAGAGGTGATGCCGGTGGCCGGCTCGGCGCCGATGGCCTCGCCTTCGAACACTTCCCCGTCGGACAGGACGAGCGCCGCGGGACGGATCATGGGTTCATCTCCGACGCAGTCGAAGCGAAGCCCGGCCATTGGATCATGGCCGCATCTCCTGATCGACCAGCACTGCCTGGCCGCCGACGATGGTGTGGCGTACCCGGCCCTTGACCGTGCGCCCGGCGTATGGGTTGTTGCGGGAGCGGCTGGCCGTGTCGCCGGGATCGACAGTCCACGTCTCTTCAGGATCGAATACGCACAGGTTGGCTGGATTATCGGGCGCGATCGGCCCGCCGTGTACCCCTTTCAGCCCGGCGATGGCTGCGGGCCGCCAGCTGAGCAGCCCCACCACCTCGGCAACGGGAAGGTTCAATTCGGTCAGCGCCAGAGCCAGGGCAGTCTCCAAACCGAGCATTCCCGGCGGCGCCTGGTCGAAGGGCCTCTCCTTGGCGTCCATCGTATGGGGGGCGTGGTCGGTGGCAATGGCGTCCACAGCCCCGTCGGCCAAGCCCTCGCGCACTGCATCGCGATCATCGGCCGGACGCAAGGGCGGGTTGACCTTGAACACCGGGTCGTAGGAAGCGCAGGCCTCGTCGGTGAGGGTGAAGTGGTGGGTGGCTGCCTCGGCGGTCACGTCTAACCCGGCCTGGCGGGCGGCCCGCACCATGGCGATGGATCCCCGGGTGGACAGGTGTTGGAAGTGAACGGGGGCGCCGGTAAAGCGGCTGAGGGCGATGTCCCGCATGACCATCAGCTCCTCAGCCTCAGCAGGCACACCGGGAATGCCCAGCAGGCTCGACCACTCCCCCTCATGCATGTGGCCCCCCGCAGCCAGGGAATCCACCTCGCAGTGCTGGGCCAAAATCACTCCCAAACCGGCGGCATACTCCATGGCCCGGCGCATGAGCCCTGCCTCTTGAACCCCGTTGCCATCGTCGGTGAACAAACGCACGCCCAGCGCGGCCATTTCGGCCATGGGGGCAAGCTGGTCCCCCTTGCGCCCCACGGTGATGGCCCCAGATGTGTACACGTCGCACGGGGCCTGGCTGCCCAGCGCCAGCACTTCCTGCACCACCGCCGCGCAGTCAATGGGCGGGTTGGTGTTGGGCATGGCCACCACCGCGCAGTACCCGCCTCTAACCGCGGCCCAACTGCCGGTCTCGATGGTCTCGGCCTCCTCGGCACCGGGCTGGCGCAGGTGGGCGTGCAGGTCCACGAATCCGGGGGCCACCACGCAGCCGGAAGCATCCAAGACCTCATCGCCCGAGAGATCGGGGCCGACGGCGACGATCCGCCCGTCGTCCACCACCACATCGGCGCTGCGCTCTCCGGTCTGGTCGATGACCAACCCGCCCTTTATCACTGTGCTCATGCGGCTTCGCCTTCGGAGCTCATGCGGCTTCGCCTTCGGAGCTCATGCGGCTTCGACCTCGGGGCTCATGCGGCTTCGCCTTCGGGGTACAGATCGGGGTCGGCAGCCAGCAGTAGGTAGAGCACGGCCATGCGCACCGCCACTCCGTGACGCACTTGCTCATTAAGGGTGGAATTGGGTCGGTCTAGTAGCTCGGGAGCGATCTCTACACCCCGGTTGACCGGGCCGGGGTGCATGACCAGCGCTCCTGCGGGAAGCCGGGCGCCCCGGGCCACTGTGAGCCCCCACTGGGCGGTGTATTCCCGCAGCGATGGCAGCAACGCCTCGGACTGGCGCTCGGATTGCACTCGCAGCCCGTACACCACGTCGCAGTCGCTGAGAACGGCGTCGAGGCTGAAGCTGATATCCACTGGCCAGGAGTCCACCGCCGGGGGGAGCAGCGTGGGAGGAGCCACCAGCGTGACCTTCGCCCCCAGCGAGGTGAAAGCCATCACGCAGGAGCGGGCCACCCGGGAGTGCTTGATATCGCCCAGGATGACGATGCGGCGACCAGCCACCGATCCCAGCCGGTCGCGGATGGTGTAGCAG
Source organism: Acidimicrobiia bacterium (assembly GCA_009843565.1). Lineage (GTDB taxonomy): Bacteria > Actinomycetota > Acidimicrobiia > Acidimicrobiales > Bin134 > Poriferisocius. The sequence continues at coordinate 14,579 of VYDF01000217.1, forward strand.
TCGAGCAGCGCCTGGGTGGGATGCTCGTGCCAGCCGTCCCCGGCATTGATCACGCTGGCATGGGTCCAGGCCGCGGTCTGGTGGGGCACACCGGCCGACCGGTGGCGAACCACGATGGCATCGGGACCCATGGCGGTGATGGTGTTCACCGTGTCGCGCACCGATTCCCCCTTGTTCACCGATGAACTCGACACGCTGAATCCCATGATGTCGGCCGACAGTCGCCGGGCGGCAACCTCAAACGAGAGCCGGGTCCGGGTGGAGTCCTCATAGAACAGCATGGCCACCGTTTTGCCCCGCAGGGCGGGAACCTTGGGAATGGGCCGCTGCGACACCTCGGTGAAGTGGTCGGCCAACCGGCACACCTCGTCGATGCCCTCGGCTCCGAGATCGTTGATCGACAGGAGGTGCTTCATTTGACGATCCCTCCGATGCTCGAACCGGCATTTCGACGCTCTCTACCGACTGTGCCGCCGGTCATTTGACGATCCCTCCGATGTCCACGCCCTCGCGGTGGGCATCCACCATCTCATCGCGGCGGGTGGGCAGGTTCTTGCCTACAAAGTCGGGGCGGACGGGCAGCTCCCGGTGGCCCCGGTCGATCATCACTGCGAGCTGCACCGCCCGGGGGCGGCCATAGGTGGTGAGGGCGTCGAGCGCGGCCCGGATGGTGCGGCCGGTGAACAGCACGTCGTCTGCCAAGACCACCGCCTGGCCGTCGAGGTTGACGGGGATGTGGGTGGGCGCCTCGGGCAGCAGGGGCCGCAGGCCGATGTCGTCGCGGTGAAAGGCCACATCCAAGGTGCCCAACGGGGGGCGCTTCCCCTCGATCTCCCGCAAGGTGTCGGCCAGATGCTCGGCCAGCCATACCCCGCCGGTCTGAAGCCCGATG
>VYDF01000217.1:15480-23352 GCA_009843565.1 Acidimicrobiia bacterium
GCCATCGAGCCCGTGGTTGCGCTCGACGATCTCGTGGGCCATGCGCCAGATGGCCCGACCGATATCGTCGGCGTCCATTACCCGGGTACGGGCAACGAAAACGCCCCCGTACGGGGGCGTTCGCCGACGCTCGCGTTCTGCCAAGCTCAGGTTCCTCTCGTCCGTGTGAGCCTCACCGGACCCACTTCACGGCTGTTCCGGGAACTATACACCCGCCGGTGTTCAGTTCGGGGATGGTATTTCTACCCATCTTCTGAGGGGCGGACCGCCGATGCCACCTGCGAGAGGACCCCGTTGATGAAGCCCGCTGAGGACGGGGTGGAGTACTCGTGGGCCAGCTCCACGGCCTCGTTGATGACAACTGCTACAGGGATGTCAGTGCTGTGGGACAGCTCGAAGCTGGCCATGCGCAGGATCGCCCGGTCCAAAGCGGGCATACGCGACACCGGCCAGCGGTCGGACAGCTCCTCCAGGGTGGCGTCAATGTAGTCTTGGTGGTGAGCCGTACCGGTGACCAGGGTGTGGGCGTAGGGCTCCAAGGGGAGTTCTTGAGCGGCCAGCAGCTCGGCCATCTCCACTCCCTTAACCTCGGCTTCATAGAGCAGCCCCAAAGCCCGCTCCCGCACCTGATGGCGCTGTGACCCGGCAACCAGCGGATCGGGTGTGCTCATCTCCGTGCGGTCACCGGCACGACCCCCGGAAAGCTCATGCCCGGCTTATGTAGGCGCCAGTTCGGGTGTCCACCTTGATCCGCTCGCCGGGGTTCAGAAACAGGGGCACCTGCACCACCAGCCCGGTCTGGCAGGTGGCCGGCTTTGTGGCACCCGATACCCGGTCGCCCTGGACGCCGGGCTCGGTCTGGGCGATGTCCAGCTCCACCGCGGCGGGCAGGTCGGTGCCCACGATCTCGGCCCCGAACATGCCGAGGATCACCGAATTGTTCTCCACCAGGTAGTTGACCGCGTCGCCCAGCACGTCGGCACCCACGTGGAGCTGCTCGTAGGTCTCGCTGTCCATGAACACGTAGCCCTCGCCGTCGGAGTACAGGTACTGCATCTCCCTGCGGTCGATGTTGGCCCGCTCCACCTTCTCGCCGGCCCGGAACGTGCGGTCGACCACGGCGCCGCTGCGGGCGTTTTTGAGGGTGGTGCGCACGAACGCCCCGCCCTTGCCCGGCTTCACGTGCTGGAACTCGACCACGTTGAACAGACCGTCGTCGAGGTTCAGCGTCATGCCGTTCTTGAGGTCGTTGGTGGTGATCGTGGGCATGGCCAAAGTCTGGCCCAAGCATTGGTGTCAGGCCACAGCGAACATGGCCCTAAGCGCGGAGGTCGCCGCTGACCCGTCGGTGACACATCGGAAGATGCAGCTTGTCAGACCGCCCTGCTGCGACTATATATGTATCCCCATACGTATGGTCTGAGCTAGCTAGGGAGACATGACGAAATGGCGCCTGCGGAGAGTATCGAAACCGAGGTCCTCGTTGTCGGCGCTGGCCCGGCCGGGGGCACCGCCGGCCTGCTGCTCGCCACCTACGGCATTGACAACATCATCCTGAACAAATATGCCGGTGTGGCCCCCACCCCTCGGGCCCACATCACCAATCAGAGAACTATGGAGGTGATGCGCGACCTCGGGCTCGAGCGACACGTCGCCAGCATTGCCACGCCGCGTTCGCTTATGGGCGAGCACATCTGGGGAACAAGCCTCGTGGGCGACGAACTGGCCCGCATGATGACCTGGCACTCGCATCCGCTGTCCAACGCCGAGCACGACCTCGCCAGCCCATGCTCAACCTGCGACATACCCCAGACTGAACTCGAGCCGATATTGGTCAACACCGCTGCTGCCCGCGGGAGCGCGGTCCGGACGATGACCGAGTACATCTCACACATCGACGATGGCGACGGGGTCACGACCAGGGCCGTCGACCGGATGACCGGTTCAGAAATCACGATTCGGTCGAAGTACCTGGTGGGCGCGGACGGCGGCCGGTCGACCGTGGCCGAGAACATCGGCCTTGAACTGGTCGGTTTCGAGGGGCTCGGCACCTCTGTCGGGGTTTACTTTCGGGCCGATCTATCGGAATATGTCGCCCACCGCCCCGGCGACATGTACTGGATGATCCAACCCGGCTTCGGCATGGGCGGCCTTGGCATCGGGGTGCTCCGGATGGTTCGTGCCTGGGACTTGTGGATCGCAACTTCGGGATTCGACCCCGCTGAAGATGAACCCGAATACACGAGCGATCTTGCCCGCGGCATCGTCCACAAGGTGGTAGGGAAAGAAATCGACTTTGAGCTCCTCGACATCAGCCCATGGGTGATCAACGCCATATACGCCGAGGACAGTGTGAAGGGTCGGGTGATATGCATCGGTGACGCCGTGCATCGCCATTCGCCCATGTACGGGCTGGGGTCCAACACGAGCATCGGGGATGCCTACAACCTGGCCTGGAAGCTGGCCATGGTGATCCGGGGCCAGGCCGGCCCTGGCCTGGTGATGACCTACCAGGATGAGCGAATTCCCGTGGGAACCCAGTTGGTCGAGATGGCGACGATGGGAATCATGATGCTCCATCCACTCTTCGAAGCCCTGGGGCTGGACGGACCGGTCGATGAGGAGACGATGTCAAGGGCCCTGGCCGAGCTGCGGGCCCCGACGCCCGAAGGCAGCCAGATGCGCGATGCCTTCCGGGAAGCGGTAGCCACCGCCCTTCCCGGCTTCAACAGCCTTGGTGTCGGCCTCAACCAGCGGTACTCGTCCGATGCCGTGATGGCCGAAGACGACGCTGCTGACGACCCCGATATCGACATGAATCTCCACTTTGTCGCCTCTTCCCGCCCTGGGGCCCATCTCCCCCATGTGTGGCTAGTGGGGCCAGACCAGCAGCGGATGTCCACCTTGGATCTCTGCGGCCAAGGCGCATTCACCGTTCTCACCGGGGCTTCTGGCACAGCCGGATGGCGCGACGCGTGTGCCTCGGCCCGAAAATCGCTGGGTACCGACATCCGCTTGAAAGTCATCGGCCCGGAAGGGGATGCTGCGGACGCCTATGGGGACTACGCCCGGATGTCAGAGGTGACCGAGAGCGGGGCCCTTCTCGTCCGACCCGACATGTTCATAGGGTGGCGCACCCCCGATGTCAGCACCGCTGGGGAGCTAGAAGGCGTGCTGCGGCGCGTCCTCCACAGAGACCTTCACCCAAAGGAGTAACCATGAATGCACTAACGCTTTCGACGGCATTGGCCGTCGCCCAAGGCACCCTGGAGGAGGCTCGAAAGCTCGAGCTCCCCCCCGCCACCGTCGCGGTGTTGGATGCCCGTGGTGTTCTTCGCGCTTGTCTAGTCGAGGACGGCTCCAGCTTGATGCGACCCGACATTGCCGCCGCCAAGGCTTGGGGAGCTCTGGGAATGGGGCGTCCGACTCGCGACCTTGCCGGCTTGGCCGAATTCAACCCGCCGCTGGTGAGTGGGTTCGTGGCTATTTCGCAAGGACGGATGCTGCCGGCGGCAGGAGGCGTGCTCTTCGGCGTTGACGGCGCGCTGCTCGGCGCCGTTGGCGTCTCGGGGGCAATGCCCGATCAAGACGAGGCGTGCGCCATCGCCGGCCTGGCGGCCGCAGGCGTTCAACAGCACGACTAAACTTGACTAGCAATGTAGGTACATAGATACTTAAGTACCAGGGAACGGGAGGGGGCTGGGATGGCCGAAGGCTACCGACCACATGTGATGAAGATGGTGAAGGACCTCACCCAGAACCAAGACGTTCAGGCGCGATACCAAGAGGACCGCGAGGCGGTGTGGGATCAATACGGGCTCGACGCCGAGGAACGAGAAGCGTTCGCGGAGCCGTGGTGGACGACGTTGGAAAAGGTCGGCGTGCCGCCCGTGGGGGTCATCGGCTTCATGATTTATGCCAATCCCGACATTCACGACGGCATGTTCAACATGGAGGAGTTCGCCGAGCGGCTCCTCGGGGCAGACGCCTAGATCGGCGAAGACAACAAAGAAGGAGAACTGGCAATGGCAGAGGTCGTCGGGGCATTCGCAGTGTCCCATATCATGTTCAACTCTTTCCGAGCCGAGGAACCCGAGCTCGTCTACGAGAGCTACTCAGAAATAGGGCGCCGCGTCCAGGCTGCGGACCCCGACGTGGTGTTGATGATCAGCGGTGACCATCTCCTCAACTTGGGGGGCGGCATCCACATCCCCTTTGCCGTGGGAGTGTCGGACTCGTGGGAGGCGTTCGGAGACATGGGGGTGCCGGTGCGGGAGCGGCCGGGGCACCGGGATTTCGCCGAGGGCCTGTCTGCGTTTCTGGCCGAGAACCGCGTCGACGCCGCCCGGCTGGAGTCGGAAGCCTTCCGCCCCGACCACGGATACATGTGCCCAATGCTGTTCAACGATCCCGATCATGAGATGCCGTTCGTGCCGTTCCACGTCAGCGGGTCGCTCGAACCGGTACCCTCCCTCTCCCGTTGCATTGAGGTGGCCGAGCTCATCGGCCGATACGTCCGAGAGGTCCGTCCGGCCGGCGAACGCGTTGTGATCGAGGGAACGGGAGGTCTCTCGCATTGGCTGATGATGGAAGGACACGGCGAGGTCGCCGAGGAATTCGACAACTGGGTGCTCGAGCAATTCGAAAGCGGAAACATCGCTGCGCTGCAAGCGCTGACCAATGCCGAAATCTTCGAGAAGTCGGGCAACGGCGGCCTTGAGGTGCTGTATTGGATTATGGCCGCGGTAGCTGCCGGTCCTATCGACTCGTCCGACCGCATCTTCTACCACCCAGAGTGGGACACCGGTCTCAGCGCCATTGAGATGAAACTAGCTTCTTAACGCCTACCGATCGCCCCTCGGCCCGTCGGGAAGACAGACTCCCTAGCTGTTCTCGCCGTCGTCCGTGTCCGAAATTGCCAGGTAGCTGCGCTCGACTTCGTCGAAGCGGTCTATTACCTCGCCCCGACTGCCGCGCAATGCAACCGCGCCGCGTTGCAGCACAATGGCATAGTCAGATATTTCTAAGGCTCGACGGGCATGCTGCTCAACGAGGACGACCGCAAGTCCATCGTCTGCGGCTCGCCTCACCGCAGTGAGGAGGCGATGCACAATCTGGGGGGCCAGCCCGAGCGACAGCTCGTCGGCGAGAAGAAGGGCGGGGCGCGACGACACGGCCCGGGCCAGGGTCAGTATCTGTTGCTGGCCGCCAGAAAGCAGGCCCGCCTTGCGGTGGAGATGGTCGGTCAGCTCAGGGAAGATTGCCAGTGCCCGCTCCGGAGTACCCCGACTGATGCGCAAGTTCTCGAGCGCAGTCAAGTCCATGAACACCGACTTTTCCTCGGCCACATAAGCAACGCCCCGACGGGCCATCCGGTGGAGCGCAGTGGGCGCCGGGGCGCCCTGATAGTTGATTGTCCCTGCGATTTTGGGCAGCGCACCGGCGAGAGTTCGCAGCAGGGTGGTCTTGCCGGCGCCATTGGGCCCGAGAAGCGCGGTGACTTCTCCGGCCCGAACCGTGAGCGAGAAGTCGCGCACGATCGGTTGCCCCCCGTAGCCGGCATCCAGTGAATCCGCTTCGAGTACGGGGCTGGCGCTGACGTCGAGAGCATCGGGATGCAGTGCGGTCATCGGTTCATCCCCTTCCCCCTGGTCCTGGGGCTCCCACTTCTGGCTGCCTCTCCGGCGAGTCGTCGTCCACGCCCAGGTAGGCGGCAATGACCGCAGGGTCATTTTGCACCAGCTCGGGCTCGCCCACCGCGATGACCTCCCCGAAGTCCATGGCAGTGACGCGGTCGCACATGCTGAACACCAGCGACACATCGTGCTCCACCAGCATGATGGCGATGCCCCATTCGTCGGCCAGTCGGCGGATGAGATGCCCCAGCTCTTCAGTTTCCCGTACCCCCACCCCGGCCGCCGGGTCGTCGAGCAAGAGCACGGACGGGCGAGCGGCCACCGCGCGAGCGATCCCTACTGTGCGACGTTTCCCGAACGAGAGATCGGAGGGGAACTTGTCGAGGTCGTCGGCAAGCTCGAATTCCTCAATTGCCGCTATGGCGGTGCCAGGCAGGGCAGCGTGACGCGGGAACAGGAGGTCGGTCAGATACGACAGCCGGTTGCGCCCGTCCGCCGCGGTCCTGATGTTGTCGCCGATCGTCATGTCCTCGAAGAGCTCAAGCGACTGGAATGACCGGCTGACCCCCAGTCGGGCTCGGAGGGCCGCGGTTACGTTGTCGATGCGATTCCCGTCCACTGAGATTTTGCCGGCCGAGGGACGGGTGAATCCGGTTACCGCGTCGATGAGTGTCGTTTTCCCCGCGCCATTGGGGCCGATTACACCGTGAACCTCTCCGGGAACGAGCTCCAGCGACACGTCTCGCAGGGCAACAACCCCGCCGAAATTGACGCTGAGACCTTCGACCCGCAACGTCCGCTGAGGCACACGCTCCCGTGGGCCCGCTCCACTGATCACTGGGACCTTATCGGGCCCCTTTCGAGGTCGTACCTTCTCGGTGAGGTAATCGAGGGCAGCCCCAACCTTGCGGGCCTGCATCGAGACGACACCGTCGGGAAAGAGGGCAAGATTGAGCACGAGGGCGACACCGGCAATCAGCGCCACCAATAGTTCGTCAATGCTGAACCAGTCATCGACGAGGTGGACGACAAAACCGCTGGCTGCGATGGCACCGCTGAATATGGCGCCGCCAACGAATCCGACTCCACCCAACACCGTCTGGACTACCAGTTGGATGGAGTTGGTGGTGTTGTAGTCGCTGAAGATCACGGACCGAGACCGAAAGGCAAGCAGCACGCCGCCGAGTGCGGCAATCCCAGAGGCAACCGCGAACGCGTAGAGCTTCGCCGCGACGACCGAGATTCCCAGGGAAGCAGCAGCTCGCTCATTGGCACGAACGGCCAAGAGTCGGCGACCGGTGCGACCCCGGCGCACGTTCACCACGATAAGGGCGCACAGTGTGAAGACGATCAGCGAGAACACTCCGTATCGCCGTTGGTCGGTAACCGAATCGATGCTGATTCCGAACAGCGTCTGCGGTTCGAGCTGGGTGCCGGCCACGCCGCCGGTGTAGTCGGCATTGCCGAGGACCACTCGTTCGATCAAGAGGCCAAGACCCAGAGTGGCAATGGCCAGATTCACCCCCCTGGTGCGCAGGGCGGTGAGGCCGACCAGAATTCCGACCGGGACAGTGACCGCAACGGCGAGCACGATGGCCAGCTCCATGGGCAGCGTTCCCAAAGATCCGATGCCAACGAGATCACCGCCGGCAGCAGTCCGTGCCGCCACATACGCACCGACGCCAGCCAGCGCCCACTGCGCGAGAGACAGCTGGCCTGCGTATCCGGCAACTACCACCAGCGACAGTGCGATGGTGCCAACCGCAAGGGTTTGCATAAGAGCAGCAACAGTGTTCGGCGATAGGCCGCCGTACCCGAATACGCCAGCACCGCTGATCAGAACGAAGCAGGCGGCAAACACCACTATCAGCGTTGTCGGCCGTATGCGACCCAGCCCGACCCTTGGCAATCGCTCGAGAATTGCGCTGCGTGAGGGTAGAGACGTTCCCTGAAAAGCCAGGACCACCACGATCACGATGAACGGCACCGATTTCGACCACCCGGGGCCGGTGAATACATCGGGTATCCAGTCGGCTCGGCTGATCAGCACTGACTCTGCGACACCGATAAAGAGCCCTCCGAGGAGGGTTAGGGGAAACGACTTGAATCGCCCTAGAAGCGCGGCGGCAAGGGCAGGAACCAAAAGCACCAGCATTTGAAGGACGGAAAACCCGATCACGGGCACGATGAGAACGCCGGCCAACCCGGCCAGGGCGCTTCCCACGGTCCAGTTCGC
>VYDF01000217.1:23362-51244 GCA_009843565.1 Acidimicrobiia bacterium
ATTGCGTCAGGCGAGCGGCCCAACGCGCTGGCCGCCTCGGGATTCTCCGCCGCGGCTCGAACGATTGCTCCGGCACGCGCGTACTTGAAAAACGCCCACAGCCCTGCCGTCAGGCAGATGGCGATGCCAAGCAGCCACAGGCGTTCTTGCGAGACGCCGACGTCGTCGGTGAATGAAACTCGGTCGGTGGGCAGAAAGCTGTCGATGAACGACTGCTGGCTGCCCAGATCAATGGGCCAACCGATCAACCCGGCTTGAACCACCGAGAGCACGCCCAGGGTCGCCACCAGCTTGGTGAGGGGCGCTGCGTTGGCCAGCGGGCGCATCACCCCCACGTGCATCAGGAGTCCGAACGCCGCCGATACGGCGACCGCGCTGATCATGGCCAACCACAGCGGCCAACCACGCTGATCCAACTCCACGAAGACATAGGCCGAAAGCGTGGCCATCGCCGCGTGCGCGAAGTTCACCACTCCCGAACCCCGGTAAATCACGACGATGCCCTGGGCGAAGAGCCCGTACAATGCACCGAGGCCGAGGCCCAACAGCGCAAAGTTGAAAAACTCGGTCACCCCTACCCCAGATTAGCGTCAAGCATCTGCCACCCAGCCGGGTCTTGAGTCAGTCTGGAAATACCACGACCAATTCCCCGTCCAAGAGCAGTCCATCCTCATTGGGGGTTGCAACTGCTATTGCTCTCTGAACAATGCGGTCGGCTCCTTGCGCCGCGAGCGGTGGGATCGGTGATGTGAAGTCGGCGTTGAACACCATTCCATAGAGGTCCACATCTGTTGCTACCGACATGGCTTCTATGAGGTTCTCACTGGTGACTTCGTCGAGTTCGGATGCGAAATCGGCAATCACGTTGATGGCAAGCCATCCAATGCCGGAAAACGGTGTGGCGATCGAACCCGGCGAGAACTCTGCGACCTCGGCCAAGTAACGCTCGCCTCCAGGAGAGTTGAGCGTCACCAGGCTGGCAACCCTGGTGTCCTGGCTCATTTGGGCCACAGTGGGTGGATCAAGCGGCCCATCGCTGGTAATGAGTGGTCCCTCGAATCCCGCCTGGCGCACTGCTCGTTCGAAGCCAAGGATGGCGGGCGGTGCAGCCAATAGGTAGATAATCCCGTCGACATCGTCGGCAATGGCAGACTGAACGATTGGAGCCATGTCAACCTGATCGGGCGGAACATAAATCTCCTCGACAACCGACATGCCCATCTGGCCGGCACCGATCCCGAAGAAGAGCAGCGGCCCCGCAGTGGTCGGCCCGAAGTCGGTGATCACGAATCTCGCTGTCGTGACTCCGAGGTTGGCCAACTGGATGGCTTGGCCCACGAAAAGGCCTGGTGTCCCCTGGGTAATTGAGAACTCCACCGGACTTCCCCACACGGAGGGCTCAAGGGCAGCCCCGACCACCGGGATTCCCGCTTCTTCGAAAATAGCCATGGCGTTGCCATTGGTCGGCGTGGACATACCGGCAATGGCCACCACACCTCGGTCGACGGCGTCTCGTGCACAGGCATCGGCCGAGGCCGCGTCGTTTGGCACGTTGCATGTGAAGAGATCAATGGCAGCCCCATTGATGCCCCCGCGGGCGTTGATCGCCTCGACGGCCACCTCGGCGGCAACCAGTTTCTCGACCGTGCTGATCCCCAGCGAGGGGATGTCCCAATTGCTAATGAACGCGATCTTTATGGGATCCAAGCTGGGATCGATACCGCCCGAATCTTCTTCGACAGGCTCTTCCTGCTCGTCGCTTGCGGTCGGCTCCGCCGGCTCGTCGCTGACCTCCGGTTCGGGTTCAGGCTCGTCGCTGACCTCCGGTTCGGGTTCGGCCGGGTCGCTGGTGGCTGGCTCTGATGTTGCGACCGGCTCGTCGGCCACCACGGGATCGTCGTCGTCATTGCCACATGAAGCGGCAACCAACGTCAAGGCCAGCATGAGCGCAAGCCAGCGACCAAGCATCGCCGATCGGCGCCTCACGTGTGTACTTCTCGTAAGCCTGGACATTGGCCCCCCCAGAATCTGTCAACTCTACACTTAAGTATAAGTGTACTTACATTGCTTCATATTTTGGCCCACAGAGACGTCCCTTGCAACCCCAAGATTCCTACGACCGTTCTGCGCCGATGTCCACGACACGCGGAGTCGCAGGCATGTGTGCATCTACTTGAAGCTATACGTAGTACCATACATATACTTGCTTACCGTAGATGCCTGTGAACCAGATACCGACCAGAGTTACGGCCGCCCAGGAATTCTATGTAAGGCTGATGCGTGGCGACCACAGTCCCTTCCACCTGTGTGCTCACTCCCTGACTCCCACGCTGCTAGGGGCTGAGCCACAAGATGGTCCTAATCCGCTCACAGGTGATCAGCCCCCGCCTCTCGTCCCCAGCAACCCAAGACCGGAGTCGGTGCCGGAACCGCAGATCCAAGATGCGCCGAAAATAGAGGATGCAAGTCAGCCGCGGGTGGTGCTCCTTGGCACCGGGGGTGGTCCCCCTGCCGTCGCCCATCGGGCCAATACCGCAACCGCGGTCGCAATCGGCGATGCGGTGTACGTGGTGGACTGCGGACGCGGCGCCGTTTCAGCGTATGTGAATGCCGGCTTGAGCCTTGGCCATCTCCGGGCGATTTTTGTAACCCACATGCACGCCGACCATAACGGAGAACTCATCAACTTCTTCTTGTACGGCCTTCATCCCCAGGGTCCCGCGGGCGGCGGGCTCCCTGCTCGCATCCAGGTGTTCGGTCCAGGGCGCTCAGACGAACTCATCGCAATGGGTGCGCCGATTGAGTCTCCCATCTGTCCGAGCGCCCCCATGTCGGGCACCGCCGATCTTCTTTCGCACTCAATCGCCGCCCATGCTGGCCACCTCAACGTGGCCAAAGCGGCGGGCTTTCCAGATATTCGGGAAGCGATCGCGGTGACGGAACTAACGGTGGCCACCGCCGACAATCAGGCATCTCCCCTCGCTGCCGATCTCGGGCTCCAAGTTGTCACAGCCGATCTCGGGGTCGTCGATGCCGGAGCGAACTCCGAACCCGCTCCAGCCATGGATCCAGTGGTCATCATGGAGGACGACCGCGTTCGAGTGTCGGCGATCCTGGTTCCCCATGGAGGGATGTTCCCCGCGCTCGCCTATCGCTTCGACACCGACTCGGGCAGCGTTGTCGTCTCCGGTGATACCGCGAAATCGGAGAACGTTGTTGCCCTAGCTGCCGGTAGCGACCTGCTCCTGCACGAGGTCATGGATGCAGAGGCCATGATTGCGAGCGGCATGCCCGAGCAGTTCGTTCGCGAGATCCTTCTACAGGTTCACACCGATTCGGTTGAAGTAGGCGAGGTGGGGTCGGAGGCTGGAGTCAAGCGCATCGCACTTCACCACTTCGTGCCGTCCCAGCCCGGGGCCGTAGGCGATGACCAGTGGCGCCGTCAGGTCTCACGCCATTACGACGGTGAGGTTATTGTTGGCCAGGATCTGATGAGCATCCCACTCGGCACTCACTGAAGTAGGCCAAGGGGCAGTCTTGTGTCTTTGGCAAGACCTTGCAGGAGGCACACTTGATAAGTAGCGTAATACCTATCGTATGACTTACTAGGAGGAAACGATGACCACCACGGAACCCGCAAATCGGACGATACCGGGGCACGAGGATCTTCCCGAGGTGACGGAGAGCAATGAAGTTGCCGGCATCCTTACGTCCGACCAGTACTTCAAGCGCGTCCAGCACGCCAACACCCGGCCCGCCTTCTGGAAGTTCAGCGACGTCATGGGAGTCCTCGAGCGCCTTGGCGAAGACCCGTTGGTCGAAGCGGAGCGGAGGTTTTGCACGACGATCAACGACGACTGCGGCGACCTTACCGGGGCAACCCCGTTCTGCTTTATTGGCTGGCAGCTCATCCACCCTGGTGAGCACGTGCCACCGCACCGCCACAACTCGTTCGCCATTTATCACATATTGCAAGGGAACGGTTACACCGTCGTCGAGGGCGAAAAGTACGTATGGGAACGAGGCGACACGCTGGCCTGTCCGGCTTGGGCACAGCACGAACATGTCGCCGAAGGCGAAGAGCCCACCCTGATGTACGTAGTCCAGGACATGCCGATGCTGGCCGCGAGCCGAACGCTGATGTGGGAGGAGCCCATTGGCCCGGAAAACAACCGGCACATGGTTCTGGGCACAGCCCCCTCGTGGAGTGCTACCCGCACGGATCTTCCGTCGTGACCGCGGTAGAGCGAGTTGACCTCACCAGCGATGGGGCCGCCGAGGTCAGCCAAGGATCTCATGGATCAGTGGTCCTGCTACCTGCCATCGCGGGAATCAATCCTTATATCCGGCGCCTGCACGAGGAGCTGGCCGAGGAGGGCTATTCGGTGGCAACCATCGACTATTGGCATCGCCAAGGCGGCGCTCCCGATCTGTCTTCGGTGGAGAAGATCATGGCTGCGGTAGCCACAGTCGCCGATCCCGATGTCGCCGCCGATGTGGATGCGGCAATCGACCACCTTGGCGCCGGAAATGGGGTTGCCGCCGTCGGGTTTTGCATCGGCGGCACGCAGGCCCTGCTGGCGGCGGCGAATCTCGAGCGAGTCAAGGCTTCGGTGAGCTACTACGGATTGTTGAGGTACCGCGACCTCACCGACAACAAGCCCGAGTCGCCTCTCGATGCCGCCGCCCGGGTTCAGGTTCCATTCCTCGGTCACTGGGGTGACCAAGACCCCCTCGCACCCGTCGGTGATGTCGAGGAGCTCCAGCAGATCATGAGCGGCGGGCCGGCAGAGATCTATGTCTATCCAGGTGCGGGGCACGCCTTCCACGAGGATTTCCGGCCCGAGCCGTACCGGGTTGTCGCCGCCACCGAATCTTGGGGTCGCACCAAGGCCTTTCTCCGCTGGCATGTAGGTTCTGCCTAGTGAATCAGGCAATGAGGCTTGGCCCGGCGGCCGCGGTCAAGGCCGGCACCGGGCAGCGGGTGGATGTGAACGGAACAGAGGTAGCTGTCTTCAACCTCGACGGTCAGTACTTCGCGGTGTCCGGCACCTGTCCTCATCACGGTGGGCCAATTGGCGATGGCCGGGTAAGCGGTACCACCGTCGAGTGCCCATGGCACCGCTGGGAGTACGACATCATGACCGGTAGACGCGTCGACAAAGTCGGCTCGCCGTTGGAGACATTCGAGATTGTCTGCGTCGAGGGATCGCTGATCTGTGTGGATCCACCCCAATGAGGTGGGCGACCGTGCGACATCCCGATGGCTCGACCAATGCGGCGCGCGTCGAGGCCGACAGCTACATCGAGCTCGCCGCCCCCGATGTAGGCGAGCTGATCCGACAATCCGCGGTTGGCAACGACGCAGCTGAAACTGGGCGGACCTTCAGCAGCGGTGATGTTGCCCTGGCACCGGTAGTCGTTACGCCGGGAAAGATCATCTGTGTCGGCCGCAATTACATGTCGCACATCCGCGAACTGGGCCGCGAGCTGCCCGACTACCCGACCCTGTTCGCGAAATTCACCTCGACCCTCATCGGTGCCGAAGACGTCATCGAACTTCCCGCCGATGCCACAACCGTGGATTGGGAGGCCGAGCTGGCCTTCGTGATCGGCCGTCCAACCCGCCACGCGTCTCCGCCAGAAGCGCGGGATGCCATCGCCGGCTATACCGTCGCCAACGACGTCACCGAACGCACGTGGCAATTCCGCACCGCCCAATGGCTGGCGGGCAAGAACCTCGAAGCATCCACGCCAGTTGGACCGACGCTGGTAAGTCCTGACGTTGTGGACCATGCCGAAGACTTGGAGGTCAGGTGCTTGGTCGATGACATCGAGATGCAGTCGGCCCGCACGTCGGACCTCCTGTTCAAGCCCACAGACATCGTCCAATACATCAGCGAATTCATCTCGCTGGATCCGGGAGACCTGATTCTCTCCGGAACTCCCGGCGGCGTGGGCCACGCCATGGACCCGCCCCAATATCTGAACGAGGGAAACGTCGTCAGAACCTCCGTCGAGGGCATAGGAGAACTAGTCAACCCATGCCGGAAGCACTGAAGGAACGTCTCGGGCCAATCGGCGCGGCATTGCCGCAAGGGTCACCGGCCAATACCGATGTGGCGGCCAGCGCTGAGAGCGCCGGCTACGGGGCTCTCTGGGTGTCGGATCTCACGTCTGCCCCCGTACTCGATCCCCTTCTGTGCCTCACGACGGCCGCGGCCCAGACTGAGAGGGCACTCATCGGTGTCGCGGTAATTCTGGTTCCCTTGCACCAGCCAATCCGGCTGGCGAGCCAACTGGCTTCGCTAGACCAACTGAGCAAGGGCCGGCTCGTTGTGGGAGTCGGCTTCGGCAGCCGACCCGAGATCTATGGTCGATACGGGCTCGATCCCAACAATCGGCTCACCCGGTATCTCGATGCCCTCGCCCTCATCCGCGAACTGTGGACGACGGATTCGATCGACTATGACAATGGCCTTTGGCAAATCGAGGGTCCGACCAATGTGGTGGCGCCCGCTCAGTCGCCCGGTCCTCCGGTTGTGATCGGCGCCCGCCAGCCAAACGCGGTCAGACGTGCCGTTCGAGCGGGGGATGGCTGGGTCATCTCTGGTTCGGCCCCACCGGGGGAGATTGAAGACGCATTGCGAGTGGCGCGAGAAGAGCTTGAGCTCATTGGCAAGCCAGCCGAAGAGTTTCCGGTGATCCGCAGGATGTATGTGTGCGTTGCCGAAAACGACCGGAACGGACTGGAGCGATCGCGGGCATGGTTCGGGGAGAACTATGGCAATCCCGACATCGCCGATCGGTCGGTCACCATCGGATCGAAGGCTGCGGTGGCCGAGCGCATCCATCGGGAGCTGGAGTCGGGCATCGACCATGTCATCGTGAATCCCATGTTCGACGAGGTGGTTCAGCTCGAGAGCCTGGCTCAAGAGCTAGAGGAGCTCTCGTGACTGCGCTCGACAACCAGGCGACAAGCACCAGCTTTGATCTCTTCCGCCTTCCTCCCGACTACTACCGCGACCCCGATTCGTATCTGAGCCAGCTCAGAGCCCACGATCCGGTCCACGCCAACTCTGACGGAACGGTGCTGATGACTCGGTATGCCGATGTCCTCGGCATATGGCGCAGCGAAGGGGCCCTGGTCGACAAGCCGGACCAATTCGCGGAGAAATTCGGGCCCGGACCCCTTTTGGAACATCACACCACAACGATGCTCTTTCGCGACCCGCCCGATCACGGCCGGCTGCGAAATGTGGTCACGTCGTTCTTCACCCAAGAAGGCGTGGCCCGGGTGCAGGGCACCGTCCATTCCCACACCATTGCCCTCCTGGATCGCGCCGGAGACCTCGGCGAGCTGGACTTCTTCCAAGAGATCGCCATGGATCTGCCCATCGCCGTGATCTGCGCGCTGCTCGGCCTGCCCGAATCGGACGCAGACTTCCTGCATCACCACGGTGTTCAGGTCCTCTTTCCGTTGAACCCCGGTGTCCCACAGTCGGTGATCGACGCCGGTCACGATGCAGTTCGCGTGCTCTGCGACTACCTCGACGAGCATTTGACCACCTGGATCGACTGCTCGGGTCGGACTGGCGACGAACATGTGGTGGCCAGGCTGGCGTCCGCCGTCGTCGCTGGGAGCATCACCCGCTCCGATGCCCTCCACATGCTGATCGTGCTTATGAACGGTGGGCACGAGACCACTGCGAACCTGCTGACCGTGGGCCTGTATGAGCTGATGCGCCAACGCGATCAACTCGCGTTGCTCTCGGGCAACTCCAGTCTTGCTCCCACCGCCGTCGAAGAGCTTTTGCGGTACGTGTCGCCCCTGCAACTCCAGGGCCGACGCCTGACGCAACCGTTCGAAGCCTCGGACGGATCCGTACTTGCCCCCGGTACCGAAGTCGTGATCAGCCAGGCGTCGGGCAATCGCGACGACACGGTGTTCACCGACGCCCACAAGATGGACGTCGCCCGCAAGCCAAACCGCCATGTGGCCTTTGGGCGCGGCATCCATGCCTGCATCGGCCAGTATCTGACCCGGACCGAAGTCCTCACCTTCCTTCCCGCGTTTCTCCAGCGGTTCCCCGATGTCCATGCGGTGGGCAACGCCGAATTCGTTCCCAACGCCCGCTTTCGCAGCCTTCGCTCACTGCCGATTTCGGTGTCATGACTGGCCTCACCACACCAGGAGAAGATGCCGGGCTTCTTTCGGCCGTTCACCGTGCTGGGCTCGTTGCTTTGTGGGAGGAGCCCGGACTGCTAACCCGTACGCCGGAATCTCGCGCCTCGCTGCATTTGTGGCCGTTCAAAGACCTTGAGCCCCTGCTCCGCCGCGCCGCAGAGTCACCGATTGCCGAGGTTGGCGAACGCCGGGTGCTCGCCTATGCCAACCCGGGGCTCGATGGTCAGCCCTACGCCACTCCGACGTTGTGGGGAGCGCTTCAGTACCTGCTTCCCAACGAAGTGGCTCCTGCCCATCGGCACACGCCGGGTGCGGTGCGGTTCGTTCTCCAGGGCGAGGGGGTAGTGACGTTCGTAGACGGGGAGCCAGTTCCTATGCGCCCCGGCGATCTGGTGGTGACGCCGGCAAGGTGCTGGCACTCCCATCACGCGGGGCCAGACAGTCCAATGATCTGGTTCGACGGCCTTGATCTGCCGCTGATCAAGCACTTGGACGCGGTGTTCGCCGAATTCGGAGGGCCGATCCCCTACTTGGACTCGGGCCCAGTGCCCCATAGCACGCCTGGTGTTGTTGGTGACGACCAGACCACGGCGTCGCCACGTCCTCTCCTGCGATACGAACGCGAGGGAATCGATTCGGCACTGAATTCCTCGATGTCGGACCAGGTCGGGCATACTGCCGTCCGCTTCACGAAACCCGGCACCCTGCTTGACATCATGCCCACGCTTCGCGCCTCCATGTACCGCGTCGGCACGGGCTCGGCGCTTGAACTTGGACCGCGGGTTGGAAGCGAAATCCTGATCGTCTATTGCGGACATGGCCGCGCCATGTTCGACGGCAAGTCGGTGGCTATCGAACCCGGTGATGCCATCGCCCTTCCATCCTGGCATGAATTGCGGATCACCGCAGACGCTGAAATCGACCTCTTTTCGATCTCTGACGCCCCCGTGCTTGAAGCCCTGGGACTAGCAGAGGCACCGGACTGGCACTCAAATTGAGCGAATGGCCAAACAACGGCTACCTCGACACCGCATTGACCATTAGGTCATTCAATACCTAAACTGACACCTAGTTTTTGAAGCAGGAGCCCGCCCATGCACAATCCCTACGAGAGCAAATTTGTCGGTGATGGCCCTGAGATGGCCCACTACCTTGAGCATGGGTCGGGTGAACCCGTCGTACTGGTGCATGGCGGAGGTGCCGGTGCCGATTCGTTGACCAATTACTTCGAGGTAATCGGCCTGTTCGGACAGGACCGGCGAGTGCTTGCCGTTGACATGCTCGGTTTCGGCAACAGTGCAATGCCCAGTCCCGCGGAATTCGAGTACTCCATGAGCGCCCGCACCGACCACCTCGAGGCATTTCTGCGCAATCTGGACCTCGAGCCCTCGCATCTGGTCGGCAATTCGATGGGCGGTGCCTCGTGCATCGAATTGGCCATGAGGTCCCCCGCCCTCGTGCGATCGCTCACCGTGATGGGGACGGCCGGGAGAGCCAAGAAGATGGACATCAACACCAACCCGAATGTTGCTCCGCTGCTCAACTATGACGGTACCGAAGCCGGCATGCGAGCCATCTTGGCTGCCCTGACCGCCGACTTCGAACCACCCGCAGAGCTCGTCGAATACCGCGTCGCCCAGTCGATACGGCCTGAGGCGATCGCGGCGTACCGGGCAACCATGGGCTGGGTACGAGAGAACGGTATGACGTTCGGACTGGAGGACTTCGCCAAGCTCGAAGTTCCCATGCATGTCGTGCACGGCCGCCACGACGCGGTTGTTCCGCTCTCACAAGCCCTCGAAATCGTTGAACACACACCGAATGCGTCGATGACGCTCTTTGGCCAACTAGGCCATCTCGTCATGATTGAAAATCCACTTGGATTCGTCGAGGCTGTCACGTCGTTCTGGCACGACCTCGATCGACAGGCAGTAGGGGCGCGGTAAAGCTAGACCCAGGTCGGCGGAGGCTGTGGCCTCGCTCCTCTAGTCGGAATCGAGCGATTCGCCGGTCAGCGGCACGCCGCTGCCCTCAAGGTCATCGAGCAGGGCAAGACCTTCTTTGGCCCAGCGAATCTCCGCTTCGGCCCGATACACCGATCCCTTGAAGGCAAACTCCTTCAGTTCCTTGATTGCCCGGTGCTCCTCTGCTGGACGTATCTCGAGCCGCCGATTGAGAAGCGGAACCGCGTCGGCATTGACGTCATCGATCACCAGTTTCCGCTGCGACGACACCTCTGACCAGTGGTTGAGATGGTTCTGAAGTTGGCGGCGGCCCGTCTCGTAGCTGCCCCAATCAATATAAGCGGCTTTGAGCCGGCTCAGGTCACGCTCGGCCGGCAGTGAATGGATCTCCATGACCCACCGCCGGAGTTCTTCTTTTCCGGCTTCGGTGATGCTGTACTCCCGCTTCGTGGCCTTCTGGCCCCGAGGCACCTCAGTGGCCTTGATCAAATTGGCAGCTTCCATCTTGCGGAGTTCGGGGTAAATCTGGCTGTGCGGAGCGCTCCACAGATAGGCGACGGTCCCGTCGAAGTACTTGACCAGATCGTATCCAGTCATGTCCTCGGCGGTGAGAATGGCTAGAAGAGAGTGTCGCAGCGACACGGCGGCCTCCAGAAACGGTTACCCATACGTATATGTGTAGCTACATAATCTCAAACTCATGGTCTTGGGGCATCATCCTCGGATCTCATTGCCGCCACCATGTCGGGCTGTTTCATTGCCGTAAGACCGGCAATCAGCCCAAGACTTTTTGCGCGCACTCGACGAATTCGTCGTTGGAGAGCAGGGACTTCTCCTGGGCTGACTTCGCCTTGACCGCGGCGAGAATCTCAAGCGCCTGGTCATCGTCGGCGGTGAGGCCGTTGCGGTCGAGCCAAATCCGAACCGAGTCGATGCCCGAGCCCTTCCCCATGACGATCTCCGGTTCTGCCTGGCCCACAAGGCTGGGGTGGAACGGGAACGTCTCGATCAGCTCATCGCCCACGTTTTTGACCCACGTGGCGATGATGCCGGACTCGACGTTGAATAGCCGATCCCCGACCACCGGACGGTTGCCCGGTTGGGTGACCCCCGCCATTTTGAGGACCTCTTGGGAGATCTTGGTGAAGTCTTGGGTGCGGATGCCGGTGTCGAGGCCATACATGGTGAGGAGGGCAAGAATGGTCTCCTCCGTCGGGGTGTTTCCGCTTCGCTCCCCCAGTCCGGTGACCGTCGTCTGGATCACTTCAACACCCTCGGTGACGGCCAGGATCGTATTGGCCACACCCAGGCCAAAGTCCATGTGGAAGTGGGTCTCCATCGGCACGCCGAGGCGTTCTCGGGTCTGGCGGACGAAGTACCCAACGGCGTGCGGTGAGAGGACGCCGAAGGTGTCCACCAGCGCAACGGCATCCACATACCCGTCGGTGGCCACACGCTCCATCATGTCGAGGTACTCGACGATGCTGGCCCGAGTGGCATCGATGGGAAAGAACGTGACCTTCAACCCGTTCTCATGGGCGAAGTTCGTGGCTTCGATCGACAGGTCGAGGGCGCGCTCCACCGGCCAGCGGTATCCCTTCTCGATGAGGTGATGGCTGGAGGGCACCTCCATCACCACACCGGTGGTTCCGCAATCGATGGCGAGCTTGACGTCTTCGACCATGCAGCGGGAGAACGCATAGATCTCGGCATCGAATCCCGCCTCAGCTATCCGGCGAACCGCCTCCTCATCAGACGGCGACACCGCCGGCAAGCCCGCCTCAATCCGGTGGATCCCGGCCTCGCTGAGCATCTCTGCGATTCGGAGCTTCTCATCGGCGGTGAACTCCACCCCCGCCTGCTGTTCTCCGTCGCGAAGCGTCACATCGTGCACCTTCAGAGAACTGGGGAGATTGAGCGTCCCGGTTGCGTCGCTCAAGTAGTTCCACGGACTGGAGAACCATTGCTCGGTGATCCACGGTGTATCGGACATGCTTGGCCACCCTTCAAGAGTCGCTTTCGAGGGCCCTGCCAATAGACCTCGATTTACGTAGAACGATAACTAAGCGAGGCAAACTATTCCAAGGTCATGTGGCCTGGTCTTGTGGGGTCACCTTGCCTCCCAGACGAGATGGTCCATGGATTTCTGGAGCTTCCCCTCGACCATGGGCATGCTGCTCGGTTCGATCTCCTGCACCACCTCATGGCCTTCTGAGGCCAGGAGACGGAGAAACCGGTCCAGGTTCCTCATACCGTTGGTCACGACCCCGGGCGGGAAACCGACAATGTCATGAAGCACCAGAGTCGTCCAGGGTCGCTTGGCAATCTCCCCCACGGCCCGGTCGATCCAGGCTTCGGCATCCTCCCAATCCCAGACGGCGGAATCGAACAGGACGACGGTGTAACCGCCTGCTTCGAGCTTGGCGATGTGGGCCTTCCGGAAAACTCGATGATCGATGATGCCGGCATTGCAATAGGGGCGAAACAGGTTTCCCGGCGTGGCCAAATCGCCCAGGGCCTCTTTGGTTCGGGTGACTTCGCGGTCGAAGGCACCGGGATCGTCGGTGTCTCCCAGTGACAACGTGTGGGTATAGGAGTGATTTCCGATCCAATGACCAGCCTCACGAGCTCGCTTCAGCGAATCGCGTGCCCCCAGCGCGTCGAGTTTGTTGCCGATGACGAAGAAGCTGGTCAGCACCTGGTGTTCCGCGAGCACATCGAGCACGAAATTGGTCACCTCGGGTTCAGGACCGTTGTCAAACGTCAGCGTTACCTTGGCCACGTCGCCGCCTAGAGGGGAAGGGAGACCGGGTGGGTGAGCAACGCGTTGTCGTACACGGCAACGCGATCCTCGAACCGCCACTCGCCATCCACGTCCCGGACTCGGTCCTGGTAGCGGCCCATTGCTTGTATCTCCACTCGGCCATCGGAGATCTCAGACACGAACACCACGAACACCGAGTGCACGTCGGCCGCGGCGTCGCCATCAAAATCGATCTCGATGTTCGACACGACGTGGTTGGTCCTCGTCGGCTCGATAGACCAGTACTTGTCGATCATCTCGCCCCGGTCGTGCATGGTCTCGACCCGGTCATCGATGATCGTGAGCGGAGAATTCATCTCCGCATTGTCCACCGACATGGCCCGGTAGCGGCCGTTCGACGTGAACAGTCCGATCCATTGCTCATACTCACCGGCATCGAGGTGTCGCGACGCTGTGTACAGCAATTGGCGCACCGCCTCTTGGGTTCTGGTACTTCCGTTAGAGGTCGATTCGGTGGTCATTTTGATGCACCCCCGTTGGTGGTTCCGCGTGCCATTCGCTGGAGGTACCCGTCGTAAAAGCCGCGCACGCTGAACTCTCCATTCAGGTCTCCGCTCTCCACCGTGACCCCGCCCAGTTTGATGATCGATTCGCTGGCCTCGTTCGAATAGCGGGCGTCCTGTATGGCGTTGCAGGCTTCGATGTCGTCTCGTCCGACAAATCCCGCCGGACCGTGGAAGTTGGCGTACGACCTTGCTCGGGCCTCCAACTTCTCCGGGCTGTCGCCGACCTCTCCCAGCGCCATGCCGATCACTTCGGTCCGATTGGGGCCGCGGGGGATGATCTGGCGCACGTTGATCATGTCCCACTGCTCCAAGACGATGGTGTTGGGGAACAGGCCGAGGACTCGGTTCGTGCCATCGGCTCGCTCTCCGAACATCATCGAGAGGTCCTGCAACTTGAATTCGGCCTGGGACAGGAACTCCTTCACAAACTCCTCAGGGGGTGAGAAGTTGGGGGTGGACACAACGCCGTGACCATTGCCCAGCACCAAATTTTCGCCGTCCTGGAAGACCCCGAGCGCGGCGGTGAACTTGTGCAGCAGCATCACGTGATAGGCGTCGGAGGAGTTCTCGAAGAAGAGCTTCCAGTTGCCGGGTATTTGGAATCGGTGGTAGCCGATGACCTGTACCTGGCCGTCGCGGAGGATCCCATCCACGTGCTCGCCGGCGTCGGCGAGGAATTCGTCAAGCGGCTCGACATCAAAGTCGAAGCTGGCCCAGACCATTCCGCCCCGCTGTTCGACACGCGCCCTGCGAAGGCCGAGGTTGGACTTGTCGAGAGCCTCGCCGTACTCCTTCTGCATGGGGACACCGAGCAGCCGCCCGTCTTGGCCGTACCTCCACTGGTGATACAGACAGGTGAATGTGGAGCAGCTTCCCCGAGGTTCCCTCGCGACCATCGAGCCGCGATGGGTGCAGCTGTTCTCCAAGACGTGGATCTCCCCGTTCTTGTCCCGGCACACGATGAGGGGGATCTCCCCGGCCCAAGACGTTCGGAAATCACCCGGTTCGGGGATCTCGGCCGCAAGGCCCACGAACACCCAGCTGTTGTGGTACAGCCGGTCGAGTTCCTGCTGGTAGACGTCTTCGTCGGTGTACACCCGACGGTCGACAATTGTCGGGCTAACCAACTCGGTTATTGCGATGCTCATTTTTTTGTTACCTCCTTAATCGGGCAATCCCTATTTCAGGACCCGAAGGGCGAAGTCGTGTATGTGGTCGGAAAAGGCCTCTGTTCCGAAGAGCAAAAGCTGATGGGGGCCCGGGATCTCCACGAATTCGGTGGGGCCCGCAATCTCGTCGAACACCTCGCGCACCGCGGCGGGAGGCGACATGGGGTCTTCGGCGCCAACGGCCACCATTATCGGCTTGGTGTTCTCAGACGGGGGCACCTTGGGCTCGTAGGTCCAGAAGCTGACCAACGACGAGAAGTCATACGTCCACGTGTTGTAGGGATCGGCCTTCTTCTGGGCCTCTGCCCCCCGAAACCCGTAGTCCTCATCAAAGTTGATGGCGAGATCGATGTGCAGCTTCAGCTCGCGGCCGAAGCGCCCCGCGATCATCTGCACCTCCTTGGCCTTGAAGGGGTTCTGGCGAGGGAGGAATCCCTTCTCGGCGCCGGGAATCCCGTGCCCCATGAGCACAGCGGCATCGACCGCATCGGCATACAGGGTGCTGTAGGCCGGCGCCGAGCCGATACTGGAACCCAGTGCCACAACCGGCAGTCCGTTCTCCTCACGGATGTGCTCCGCGAAGCGAACGGCGGCCTCCACCCACTCACCGAGGGTGAACTGCCCGCGTGGCCTGGTATGGCTCGACCGTCCGTGCCCCGGCGCGTCCATGGCCCAAACGTGGGCGCCCTTGCCCGCATGCAAGGTGCTGAACGGCTCGTAGATTCCGCCATGGGCGCCAATGCCGTGGAGGAGCAACACGTTGTAGGTCGCATCCCTTTGGGCCGGGTACTTGTAGCTGAAGATGTCTCCGACGGTGTGGTCCTCTCTGCGCATGATCACCCCTCCCCGACGCCGACTGGCGATGCCACCACGCTCATCAACTCCGTGATCTCCTCGTCGGACAAGGTGGTGAGCACGTCAACAAGGTGCGCAGGAATGTTCCACTGGGGGTCGTCGTCATCCCAGGTGACCTGCGGGATCGCGCCGCCCTCGCCCCTGGTCGGCTCAGGTTTGGTGTAGCGGCTCAGATCGGCTTCGGAAATGCCGAGTTTCTCAACGATTTCGGGGTCGATGTACCGGCGACCGTCGATCGGGTTGTTGGCGAACGCCACCTCGAGCTGGAGGCCTTCGGGGCCGGGCAGGTACACCGATTTGCAGAATCCGTGGTCGATCGGACCCATGCAGTAGAGGCCCTTGCTCCTGGCTCGGTCGCGGTAGGCCAGCATCTTGTCTTCGGAGTCCACGTGGAAGGCGACATGCTGCATTGCGCCGCGGGGTGGGGTGAAGTGCAATTCGGGAAGGCCGGGTTCCTCGAGTGCTTGGCTCTCGGGAGACTGCACGAAGGCGATGTAGGTGAAGTCGTCGATCTTCAAGAACGCATGGACGGCATCGGGCATGTTGTGCATCCAGAACATGGCCGTCAGCTCGGCGCCGAGTACATCGGTGAAGAACTCAATCTGAGCCTTCAGGTCTCCAGTCGAAAGCGCCAGGTGGTGAACGCCTCTCAGATCAGTCATGGGTTGTGCCTCCTTGGTTGGTTGGGCCGTCGGATTCAATGGCGGGCATTCAGGGCCTTGTGGTTCTCGTAGGCGATGGTCGACGCCAGCACGCCGAGAATGGCGGGCGGCACCATCCGCTTGGGGGAATCGCCAACCCGCACATGGGTGCCGACCGCCCCGACCATGGTTCCGGCGATGAGGGCGCCGCCGAGCCGAGCTGCGGGCGGATACTTCATCCCGGTGAACAGGAGGAGCGCTCCAGCCACCTCCACCACTCCGGTGGCATACCGAAGGGCCGGCGGATAGCCGAACCGATCAAACTCGTCGACCTGGGGGGGCGCGCTGACCAGCTTCGAAACGCCCGCTGCGGTAAACGCAACGCCGAGCAATGCCTGTCGTTTAGTTGTCACGAGACTTCATTTCTGTCGGTTGGATACCAGTTCGAAGGATCCATTTGTCGATGAGCGCGGCGAGGCCTGAGTCGTAGTTGCCCCGGTGGAAGCCGATGTATCCGTCGGGTCGCACCAGCAGCACACTGCCGTCGCGGACACCGGTCCGGCGCTTGAACTCCTGTTTTCCGTCGATGTACATAGGAAGTCCGTGATCGACCATAGGCAGGCCTTGTTCGAAGACGGCCACCGACTTGACCGCATTGCCGACACGGTCTTCCACCTGTCGGGCGAGGGTCACAAGCTCGGTCCGCTTCGTGCCCTCGACGCGCTGGGTCCTGGCCACAAAGATGAGGGTGAAGGATGGGTGGCGGAGCACGTCGTAGAGGCGCACCACTTGGTTGCGCCAGTCGCCCTCGGGGGCGAATAGGTCGGCGTCCGGCATTCGGTCACCGGCCGCCAGCGCTCCGTCGGCGATTCCGCTTCGGAGATCAGCCCTGAGGGTGCCGTCCTCTCGGGCCTGGTCCTTGTAGCTCACGGCCAGGCCCGAGACCATAGATCCAACCCGTTGTTGGATCGGCCCTCCGGAAATGAGGGTCCCCATCACCCGCTCGAGCGCCTTTCGCTGGGCGTAGTTGCGGTTCAAGAAGAGCTTGACGATGTTGTCGCTCATCTTGATGGCGCGTGTGCCCACAGGGTGCCGCTCCTGTTGAAACGACTCGAGTATCGAGGGGGGCGATGTCCCGTTGATGACAAAGCCCAGCTTCCAGCCCAGATTGACGGCGTCGCCGATGCCGGTGTTCATCCCCTGTCCCCCGGCAGGACTATGGATGTGGGCGGCGTCACCGGCCAGGAACACGTTGCCCTTGCGATACGTGTGGACTTGCGCGATCCCTGTCCGCCAGTAGGTGAGCCAACGGGGCTCCATCAGTCTGGGCTTGGTGGGCACGATCTGATCCAGCGTTTCTTGAAGGTGCTCCAAGGTGAGTTCGTCGCCGACGTCGGCATCCTGGTGCTTCATGTTCAGGGTGGCGATTCGGAAATAGCCGTCTCTGAACGGCACCAAGAAGGCGGCGCCGAGATCGGAGAAGTACTGGGAGACACCACCGGTGACCAACCCGCGATCCACCTTCACCTCGGCGTTGATGAACACCTCCTTGTACCGCTCGCCCTCAAGCTTCAGGCCCGCAGCAGAACGCACCGTGCTCCCCGCCCCATCGGTTCCCAGGAGGTAGCGGCACTGGATGTTCTCCCCGTTGCCGTCCTCGCCCACGACGGTGGCCACCACGGCGTCGCCTTCATCGGCATAGGACTCAAATGCGGTTGACCGCTCGACTTTGACGGCCAGTTCTCCTAAGTGAGTCTCCAGCACCTCTTCAATTTCCGACTGGGGCAACACCAATATGTATGGGTACCGGGTGTCGAGGTCGAAGAACTCCATGCGCATCGGCGTCTCGGGGTCGGATCCGAGCTCCAGCCCCGGCGCGGGATAGCCCCGGGCGACAAGCTCGTCGGCCAGCCCGTAGAGATCAAGCAGTTCGAGAGTTCGGGGATGGACCACAAGCGCATACGAATGCTCGAGTGGCTTCGGCTTCTTGTCGACGATGCGGATCTTGACGCCCAGGCGGGCCAGCGTGACCGCCGCGGTCAACCCACTCGGGCCGGCGCCGACGACCAGCACATCCACATCGGTCTTCGTCATGTGGCCTGCTCACCCCTCCGTGCCAGCCCGTCAACCAGGATTTGGACCGCTCGCGATATCGACTCGTCGTCCACCTGCACCGGCCCGGGCCCCAACAGACGGTCGAAGACCACCGAGGTGAACAGGTAACCAGTCAGCATGCGGGCGGCGACATCGGCATCGGGTGCGCCTGCCTCCGGGACCAATCGGCGCAGCGTGGCCGAAACCGTCTCCACACCGGCCACCGGGATCGCTTCCTTGAACAACTCAGCGAGGGCCCGGTAATTCCCTGCCTCGGCCACAATGAGCCTCACCATGGCCAGGTGATCGGGCTGTGATCGGACGACAGACAGGCGCGATGCGAGTGAGATCAACTCGTCTTGGGTAATGATTGCCTCGTCGATCCGCTGTTGAGTTCCGACGCCTTCGTGGGCAAGATCCCGGAGAACATCGCCGACCAGCTCATCCTTGCCGGTGTAGTAGCTGTACAGGGTTTGCTTTGAGACTGAGGCTTCGGTGGCCACCGCATCCATCGTGGTGGCGGCATATCCCCGCTCAAGGAGGAGCTTGCGGGCGGCAGCGAGAATCTGGCCGTGCTTGTCGGATCGAATCTCAGGAGCGGCGTTCGGCACCGACATGATTGGACTGTACAGTCTAGTCCAACTTACTTCAAGCGATAAGTATATTGATGTCTATTCAAATCGTGGTACATTGACCTTCCACCACCAAAGGAGGCGTCCATGGAGCTATCAGTGTCGCAGCGCATCAACGTACCGATTGAGGAGGTGTTCACCTACGTAGCCGACTTCAACCACATGGCCGATTGGCGGAAATCGTGTGATTCCTCCCAGACAATCGAAGGCGAAACCGGTGGCGGAGACGCCGTGTACGAACAAAAGGTGGCCATGATGGGGCGGCCGGCAACGAATGTCGTGCAAATCACCCGCTTCGATCAGCCGACCGATATCGAGTTCCACATCGAGGGCGGACCAGCGATCATCGACGGCTGTTACCGGCTGAGCGAGGAGGACTCAAGCACCATGTTGACGCTGGAGTTGGATGCGGAGTTGCCCAAGGGGCTGGCCACGGTCGCCGAGGTGATGTTGAAGAAGCAGTTCGCCAAGGACCTCGAAGTGCTCGCCGCCACCCTCGAAGGCTAAATCGAGGTATCGCCCATCGTCGCTGGCGGCAACGGAGGCTCAAGAAGGCGGGACGCTGGCGCGCGTGTAGGGCATCCGCCATATGGCCCGTGCCGCCCAGCGCTTTCGCCGCTCATCGTGGAGCGGCGCGTCATAGGCGTCCATCCACTTGCTCAGATTCATGAAGCACCAACTGGCATACATGAGATCTCGAATCGCCTGCGAGCTCAGGCCGGCATCGCGAAGCGCTTGAACGTGTTCAGCTCTAATCGTTGCCTCAGAGGGCACGAAAACGGTCAGGAATTCCAATGCGGCCCGAAGTCGGGGGTCGATCGGCGCACTGCGGTGATCTTCCATGGCCGCTTCGACCACTTCGGTGCCCAAACCCAGCGATGCGACCGCACCGTGTGACCCGACTCAATAGTCACAGGCGAGTTGTTTGGCGGTGAACGCCGCGAAGAGCTCGAGTTCGCCCTTGTTCCACTCGCTCGACTTGCGCAACGCCCTCTGGAGGAACCGAACGAACCAGCGCCCATGCAGATCGCGCCGATACGACAGCACCAGATGAGGTGACGGATAATTGCCCGCCGCCAAGCGAATCGGCAGGATTTGCAGGCGCTGGAGAAGATTCAACCCCCTGCCCTTGTCGATGACCTTCAGCCGCATGGGCCGGTTGTAGACGTCGTATTGCTCAGGACTGGTTGTCGCCACCTTCGACCTCCTCGAGAATGGTCAGGCCGCGCTCCAACCGGGCCAGGGACGCACCGGTGGTTGCGGCCAGCGTTACCTCATGGATGTAGTCCTCGCTCAACCCCTCGTCGCGCATGGCGTCGATATCGCGGTCGACCACCTTGTAGGCCTCAACGGCCACCTTGTCGACGTAGTTGGCAACAACCGGCGAGAGCTCCGAAGAGTTCATAGACCGGTCGGCGCCGTTCAGGCAGGCGGCCCGCTCCTCAACCGTGCGACGCTCCTGGGGAGTTGTGGCGCCCTCGACTGAGAACAAGTGCTCCAGCATCGAGCCAATCATTTCCAGTTCAGGGATAGCGTCGACGTGCCGGCCCATCGGATGACCATCGGCCGGTGCTTTGCTGTCCTGTGTCTGATTCGCTTTGCCGCGCTTTTTCAAGGGGGGCCTTCCTACCGGATACCGATCTCTATGTATCGATATGAGTATCTTGGTAGTCACATGGCAGGGTGTCAAGGCGCAACGGCGGTTCAAGAGGCGGCGGCTCTTCTGGCCGAGGCCGCGCAAATGGGGATCCCCTGCCCGCCGGTGCGCAACCTGCTGGGTACTGACAGCGAACTCGACTTGGCCTATTCAGTCCAGCAGGTCAACGTCGAAGCCGCCCGGGCCGCCGGCCGCCGGATCAGCGGGAAGAAGATCGGGCTGACATCGCCCGCCGTTCAGGCTCAGCTTGGTGTGGACCAACCGGACTTCGGAACGCTCTTTGTGGACATGGAAATTGGCGATGGCGTAGAGATCGACCCGGCCCCCCTCATCCAACCTCGAGCCGAGGCCGAGATCGCCGTAGTGCTCGAGCACGACCTCGACACGGGCGAGCACAGCTTTCTGGAGGTGGTGAGGGCAGTTGCCTACGCAGTGCCGGCCATCGAAATCGTTGACAGCCGAATTGCCGGATGGGACATCACCATCGTGGACACGGTGGCCGATAACGCCAGCTGCGGGCTCTACGTGGTGGGTGGGCGACCAGTGATGTTGGCCGGCGTCAACCTTCCCGCCATTGAGATGCGCATGACGATCAACGGCGACCAAGTATCGAATGGCACAGGGGCGGCCTGCCTCGGACACCCCCTCAATGCGGTGCGCTGGCTCGCTGATGAGCTCTCCCGCCGAGGGACGCCGTTGCAGGCTGGCGACTGTGTCATGACCGGTGCATTGGGCCCCATGCGAGACATCAAACCCGGTGATGTCATCGAAGCCGACCTCGGCGCGATGGGTACGGTGCGTACCCGACTGCTTGGAAAGGGCTAATTCGTCAGGACGTTGGAAACAGCGGTGTTTGGTGGACCGTACTGGACTTGAACCAGTGACCTCTCGCGTGTGAGGCGAGCGCTCTGGCCATCTGAGCTAACGGTCCGGGGGTCGTTCAGGATAGCGCAGGCCACATCGGGGGCGCGAACAGTTCTTCGCAGTAGGCCATGGCCTGGAGCACCCGCACATCGCCGAGTTGGTGGCCCACCAACTGGAGTCCCACCGGCATGCCGTCGGAGGCGAAACCGGCTCGAACGCTGCCCGCCGGCAGCCGGGTCAGGTTGTAGGGGTAGGTGTGGCGGATCCAGTTGTCGACCAGCTCGCCGTTGACCAGCCCCTGGCCCCCGCACTCGGGAAAGTGGCCGGCCACGGTGGGGGTGAGAATCAGGTCGGCGTCGGCCAGCACGCCGTTGAGCGTCTCGGACATGTCGTAGAAGATGTCTAGCGCCCGGTTGAAATCGGCCACTTGGGGGGCGGTTGACAGCCCGAAGTAGTAGCGCAGACCGGGGGTGATCTGCTCCATTTGTTCGTCGGACAGCTCGCCCAGTTCGCCCGACACCGCGTTGGCCGACAACAGCACGTACTCCCAGATGGGATCGTTGAACAGGCCCTCCTCCCGGACCTCCACCGCCACTCCGGCCGCCTCCAACTGGGCCACCGCGGCCTCGCACACCGACACCACCTCGGCGTCGGACGGCTTGCCGTCGGGGGCCGGGCACCACACGGCTTTCTGGGGCCGCCAGTCCTCGTCCAGCGCCTGGCGCCATGATTGGTGGGGCCGGGGCAGCGAGTCGAGATCGCGAGGCGACGGCCCCATCACCATGTCTTGCACGTAGGCGATATCGGCCACCCGCAGTGCCATCGGCCCGTGAACCGAGAGGGGCCACAGCCGGTACGCCCCTTCCACCGGTATTCGGCCCAGACTGGCCTTGAATCCGCTGAATCCGCAGGCCGCCGCGGGAATGCGGATAGAGCCGCCCCCGTCAGAGCCGGTACACAGCGGTACTAGCCCAGCAGTCAGCGCGGCCGCAGTACCGCCCGACGACCCGCCGGGCGAGCGCTTCGGGTTCCACGGGTTGCCGGTGGCGCCGAACACGGGGTTGTAGGTGTCGCCGGTCCAGCCGAACTCCGGCGTGTTGGTTTTGCCCATCACTACGCAGCCCTGGGCCCTCAGCCGTTCCACCAGAATGCTGTCGGCTTCGGCCGGCGGGTCGTTGGCGTGCAGGAACGACCCCTGGGAGGTCACATACCCGGCGGCGTCCTCCAAGTCTTTGACCCCGAACGGAATGCCGGCCAGCGGCCCGACCTCGTCGCCGGAGGCCAACCGGGCGTCGATCTCGTCGGCCTCGGCCAGCGACCGCTCCGGGTCGGTGGCCACGAAGGCGTTCAGCTCCGCTTGAGCCTCGATGGCCGACAGTGAGGCCTCGACCATCTCCCGGGCCGAGACTTCGCGATCCTGCACCGCCGCAGCCCACTCCTGCACCGACCGCTCACGAAAGTCCATTTGAAGCTCCTCCGACGCCGAAACCCCGACAGTACCGTTCCTAAAGCTCGGACAGGGCAGTGGCCACGGCTTCTAG
The DNA here is from genome assembly GCA_009843565.1 of Acidimicrobiia bacterium. GTDB lineage: Bacteria > Actinomycetota > Acidimicrobiia > Acidimicrobiales > Bin134 > Poriferisocius. The sequence goes on from VYDF01000217.1 coordinate 46,298, forward strand.
TCCGGCAGCGCGGCTGGCTTTGACCAGTACCGCGGTATCACCGTCGACCGCTCCTAGGGCGGCCACCGCGGCAGCAACATCCTCCACCGGGGCCAGCCCATAGGCACTGGTGGCCACTGGGATGACTTCGATGCCCAGTTCTCGGGCTAAGGCGCCGATGGCGGCGTGCTCGGCGGCGGTCCGGTCCCCCAGTTCGGCCATCACCCCAAGCACCGCCACCCGGCGGCGTCGGTCCAATGCGGCCAGCGACCGCAGCCCGGCGGCCATCGACATGGGATTGGCGTTGTAGGCGTCGTTGATCAGAATCGAACCCGACGCCAATTCGGTCACCTCCATGCGCCACGGCGACAGCTGGGCCGAACCCAAACCGGCGGCGATCTCATCCACCCCTACTCCAACGGCCAATGCGGCGGCGGCCGCGGCCAACGCGTTGACCACCATGTGCTCGCCGCACGCCGCCAGGACCACATCAGCCTGCCCATTGGGCGTTTCCAGCCGGAATGCTGGGCACAGCCCATCGTCCAAGCTCACCCCAGAGGCACGCACCTCCCCCCCGGCGCGGCCAAAGGTTAGTACCTCAGCCTCGGTCCGCCTCGCCATGGCCGCAACTAGGGGCTGGTCGGCGTTGAGAACGGCCACGCCCGATGCGTCCAGCGACTCCACCAACTCGCCTTTGGCTTCGGCCACGGCCTCCACGGTCCCGAACAGCTCGGTGTGAGCCGCCCCCACTGCGGTCACGACGCCCACGGTGGGCCGGGCCAGCGAGCAGAGCCAGGCGATGTGGCCCGTCCCCCGGGCGCCCATCTCCACCACCACTGCCTCGGCCTCATTGGGACAGTCGACCAAGGTGAGCGGCACCCCCAACTCGTTGTTGAACGACATCGGACTGGCGTGGGTCGATCGGTCGGTTCCGATGGCTGCGGCGGCCATGTCCTTCACCGAGGTCTTGCCCACCGACCCGGTGATGCCCACCACCGGCCCGTCGAATCGGTCTCGGGCGTGGCGGCCCAGCTCGGCCAGGGCGGCGGAGGTGTCGTCTACGGCAATCGCGGTGGCCCCTCGGGGAGCCTCAGCGGTTAGGTAGGCGGCTGCCCCCGCGGCCAGGGCGTCGTCGATGAAGTCGTGGCCGTTCCGCTCGGCCACTACCGCCACGAACAACTCGCCTTGAGCCACCGTCCTTGAGTCGATGGAGGTTCCGGACAATTCGACATCGGGACCGACCAGGCGGCCGTTCACCGCCTGAGCCACCTCCGATGCCATGAGTCGCACACACTTAGCCTCCCACTGTCGGGGCAATCGGTGGGGTACCGTCAGCTTGTGGGAACCCGAACCCGTTTGGTTCTGCTCTTCGGCGGCCGATCAGCCGAACACGACGTGTCGTGTGTCTCGGCTCGCCACGTGGCCGCCGCCGCCGACAAGGACCGGTTCGAGGTGGTGGCGCTGGGCATCACCCGGGCGGGGCAGTGGCGACTGGCCGAGCTGGCCGATCCCCTTCCCGACCAGTTGGACGCCGACGGTCTCGCCGTGACCCCAGCTGAGGTATTCGCCGAGCCCGATACGGTGGTGTTCCCCCTTGTACACGGCCCCATGGGCGAGGACGGCACAATTCAAGGGCTGCTGGAGGTGGCCGACGTCCCCTATGTGGGGTCGGGAGTGCTGGCCTCGGCGGTGTGCATGGACAAGTCCATGGCCAAGCTGGTGTGCGCCCGGCACGGGCTTCCCCAGTGCCGCTACCAAACCGCATCGGCCGACGACCGCGCGCAGGAGGTGGCCGAACGAGCCATCGCGGAGTTGGGCCTGCCGCTGTTCGTGAAGCCCGCCAACATGGGCTCGTCGGTGGGGGTGAGCCGGGCCACCACCGAGTCCGAGGTTGTCAAGGCGTTGGAGGTGGCGGGCCAGTACGACCAAACGCTGATCATCGAGGAGGCTGTCACCGGCCAGGAAATCGAGGTATCGGTATTGGGCAACCAAGACCCCGAGGCGTCGGTCCCCGGCGAGATCGTGCCCGGTTCCGAGTTCTACGACTACTCCGACAAGTACCTCACCGACGGCGCCAAGCTGCTGGTCCCCGCCCAGATCTCCGAGGCCGCGGCCCAACAAGCCCAACGCCTGGCTCTGGCCACTTACCGCGCCCTGCGGTGCGAAGGCATGGCCCGGGTGGACTTCCTCTACGAGTCTCATGGGCGGGGCATGCTGCTCAGCGAGGTCAACACCATTCCCGGCTTCACCCCCATCAGCATGTACCCCAAGCTGTGGCAGGCATCGGGCCTCCCCTACCCGCAGCTCATCGAGATGCTGGTCGACTTGGCCGTCGAGCGCTACGAGCGCCGCGGCCAGCACCGCCGCATCGACCGCTGAGAGGGTGAGTGGGCTGGGGAAAAGTCCCTGGATTTGGTAGAACACTGCGGTGATCTCTGATGCGCTGGCCGGCAGGCGGCTGGCGATCACCGGCACGACCGGTTTTCTGGGCACCGCTCTCATGGAGCGGCTGCTGCGGTGCGTGCCCGAGGTGGAGCTGGTGCTGTTGGTGCGCCCTGCCCGCCGGGGGGTCGAGGAGCGCATCCGGCGGGAGATAATCCGCAACGACGTATTCGACCGGCTGCGCGACCAACTGGGCACCGACGAGTTTGAGCGGCTGTGCCAAGACCGGATCACCGGCGTGGCCGGCGACGTGGGCGTCGACGGCCTGGGTCTGGACGACGCCGGCCGGGAACTGATCGCCGGCTGCGACATCGTCATCCACTCGGCCGCGGCGGTGGCGTTCGACAACCCGCTGGACACCGCGGTGGAAGTCAACCTCATGGGGCCGGTTCGCCTGGTTCAGATGCTCAACGAGATGGGAGCGTCACCCCACTTCATCGCGGTGTCCACCTGCTATGTGGCCGGCAGCCGCCGGGGCAACGCCCCCGAGGAGCCCTTGGCCGACGGCCCCATGTACGTGCCGGTGTCGTGGCAGGACGAGGCCGACGCCAGCCGCCGCCGGCGCATTACCACTGAGACCGAGAGCCGCGACCCCGCCCGCCTGGAGGAGTTCCGCAGCCGGGCCCGCCACGAGCTGGGCGCGGCCGGCACTCCGGCACTGGCGGCCAAGACCGAGCAGCTCCGCAGCCGCTGGGTCCACGACCAGATGGTGGAGGCGGGCCGGTCGCGGGCCGCCTCACTGGGCTTCCCCGACGCCTACGCCTTCACCAAGGCGCTGGCTGAGACCGCGGTGACCGAGATCAAGGGCGACCTCAAGGTCTCCACCGTGCGGCCCTCCATCATCGAGTCGGCCTACTCCGAGCCCTTCCCGGGATGGATCCGGGGCTTCCGCATGGCCGAGCCCATCATCATCGGCTACGGCCGGGGGCTGCTCACCGACTTCCCCGGCATCCCCCAGGGGGTGCTGGACGTGATCCCGGTAGACCTAGTGGCCGCGGCCATCTGCGCGGTGGCCGCCCGGGGCCACGACCCCGACCAGCCGGTCATCCAGGTGGCGTCGGGCGCAGTGAACCCGTTCCGGCTGAACCAACTGGTCGACCTGGCCCACAGCTGGTTCAGCGAGAACCCCATCTACGACGACCGCGACCAGCCGATCCCCCCGCCTAACTGGACTTATCCGGGCCGGGGCCGGGTGGTCCGCCAGCTCAAACGGCTGCGGACCGGCCTGAATGCCGGTGAGCGAGTGCTGGGGCGCCTGCCCATCCGGGGCCGCCAAGCCGAAATCACCGCCGACCTCGACGAGCGCCGAGATCAAGTGGAGCGGGCGCTGGGCTATGTGGAGCTCTACGGGGCCTACACCGAGTGCGAGGCCCTGTTCGGCGTTAGCCGGCTGCTGGAGTTGTGGGACAGCCTGGACGACGACGACAAAGAGATGTACTGCTTCGACCCCCGGATCATCGACTGGCCCCACTATGTGGGCGACATCCACCTGCCCACCGTGGTGGCCCAGGGCCGGGTCAAGACCGCTCCGTCGGGGCGGTCGGGGCCGTCTCGCAAGAGCCGCCAGCGAGCCCAGGTGCTCTCCCCCGACCGCCACATTGCGGCATTCGACCTGGAGAACACCGTCATCGCCGCCAACGTGGTCATGTCCTATAGCTGGCTGGCCACCCGGCGGCTGCCAATGGACGAGCGGGCCCGGCTGGTGGCCAAGATCCTGCTGGAAGCGCCATCGCTTCTGGCGCTGGACCACCGCGACCGCAGCGACTTCCTCCGCCATTTCTACCGCCGCTACCAGGGGGCACCTATAGAGCAGATGGCCGAGGACTCCGGCGAGATGTTCAGCGACCTGATCTTGACCCAGTCCTACCCGGCCGCCATCCGCCGGGTGCGCCAGCACCGGGCCGCCGGGCACACCACTGTGCTCATCACCGGGGCGCTGGACTTCATCGTGGAACCGCTGCGACCCCTGTTCGACCACATCGTGTGCGCCGAGCTGGCCCAATCCCACGGCACCTACACCGGCCAGCTGGCTGAAGTGCCCCCCACCAGCGAGTCCCGGGCCGAAGTGCTGCGGGACTTCGCCAACGCCGAGGGGCTGCTGATGTCGGAGTCGGTGGCCTATGCCGACTCGGCCAGCGACCTGGCCCTGCTGGAGGCGGTGGGCTACCCGGTGGCGGTGAACCCCGAACCCAAACTGGCCATGCTGGCCCGCAAGCGGGGCTGGCTCATCGAGTACTTCGACAAGGCCCCCGGCGGCCCCCGCAAGCTGCTGCCCATCGGATCGCGGAAGGCGTCATGAAGGACCGGGCATGAAGGATCGAGTTAGGCCCACTCCCCGTCCGGGCATGGTGCTGGAGGTAGACCGCTCCACCCCGCCAATCCTGTTCCACCACGGCGAGGGCTTCCGCACCGAGAAGCTGCCGGCGGGACGCAGCCGGGTGATCTATCCGGCCGAGCCGCTGCTGGGCCTGGCCGACCCCGAGGGCGCCATCCGCCGGGCGCTGCTCAACCCCATCGACCAAGATC
>VYDF01000155.1 GCA_009843565.1 Acidimicrobiia bacterium
GCGATGTCCACGACATCGGCAAGAACCTGGTGGACATCATCTTGACCAACAACGGTTATGAGGTTCACAACCTGGGCATCAAGGTTTCGATTGCCGAGATGATCGACCGGGCACTATCGGTGGAAGCCCACGCCATTGGTATGAGCGGGCTCTTGGTGAAAAGCACTCTGATCATGCGCGACAACCTGGAAGAGCTGAACAGCCGGGATCTCCATCACCTACCGGTGCTTTTGGGGGGTGCGGCGCTGACCCGCACTTATGTGGAGCGGGACATGCGAGAGACCTACCAGGGCCGAGTGTTCTACGGCAAGGACGCCTTTGAAGGACTGGCGGTGATGGACAGGCTGGGCGAACTACGGCGCACCGGGGTTGATGATCCCGACTTCGGTCGCCGGCCCGGTGGCCGCGACCTGCCTCGTCGGCCTCGCCGAGACTCGTCTACCCCCACCGGGGAAGATCTCCCGGGACGGGCCCCGTCGGTGCAGGCTGACAACCCGGTGTTCGAGCCCCCATTCACCGGTTCAAGGGTGGTAAAGGGCATGCCGGTAGCCGACATCGCCGAGTATGTGAATGAGACCGCCTTGTTCCGCAACCAGTGGCAATTCCGCCCCGTTGATGGCGAAGACGACGCGGCCTTCAAGGAACGCATCCGTCCCACCATGCGAGAACAGCTTGCCTCGGCTACCTCCCAGGGCCTGCTGCTTCCCCAGGTGGTGTACGGGTACTTCCCGGTGAACGGGAGCGGCGATGACCTGGTGGTGTGGGACAGCTCGGATCGAAACGCCGAGGTGTGCCGCTTCCGGTATCCCCGCCAGCCCAAGGACCCGTACTTGTGCATCGCCGACTTCTTCCGGCCGGCCGACGGCGACGAGGTGGACTATGCCGCCTTTCATATCGTGACCATGGGGGCCGAGGTGTCAAAGGCGGCGGCCAAACTGTTCGCCGACAACCGCTATCAGGACTACCTCCTCCTGCATGGCCTCGGCGTGGAGATGGCCGAAGCCCTCGCGGAGTATTGGCACCACCGCATTCGCACCGAGTGGGGATTCGTCGAGGAGGACGGCCCTAACTTGATCGGACTGTTCCGCCAGCAATACCGGGGCGGCCGCTATTCCTGGGGCTACCCCGCCTGTCCCGACCTTGAGGACAACCTCACCGTGGCCCAGTTGCTCGAAGCCGACCGCATCGGCATCCAGGTCGGCGAAGAGACCAGCTTCCAGTACCAACCCGAGCAAACCACCTCCGCCCTCATCTGCCACCACCCCCAAGCCAAATACTTCGTGGCCCGCTAAGTCGTGTCCAATAGAACCCGAGCTACCAGATCCATCCCAAACCCGGTCAGGATGCCCAGGTACAGCAACCCAGTTGCCGCCATCACCGCCGAATAGAACCGCTCCCGCAACGCCGCTCTCGCCAGCACCACCAGTCCCGCCGTCGCAACCACGCACGCCACCCAGAACCAGCCCAATAGACCGTTGTAGCCATCGTCAATTGTCCCGCTGAGAACAGACCCCATGCCGGTGGGCCACAGCATCACCACCAGCTCGGGCACCCACAGAAGGCCGGTCCAGCGGACCAATTCCAGCAGGGGCCCTCGGGCCAAGCCGGGCTGAACCAGATACCAGTGTCCCAACAACATGGCGTCGGTGACTGCTCCTAAGAAGAATGCCCCGACCACGGTGCGGGCCACCGCCAGGGCCGCAGGATCGCCCGCGTCGAGCCCACCGGCTACCACTCCGATCAACCCCACCGCAGGGGCGATGAGGTCCAGAATCGGGGGAAATTCTGGGACGCTGCGGTCGAAGCGCTGCTCTTCCCGGTCGATCCCGGTCATCTCGGCAATATCCGCGCTGCGCCGTTCCACCCGCTCTCTCTGGCCGCTTACCCCGGCCCGTCGCCGGACCACCGACATCGCCAGCGCAAAGGCGACGGCGCCAGCAGTTGCGGCCGCGGTCCAATCCCGCACCGGTACCGGGTCGGTGGCGAACCCCAGCCAGGCTCCACCAGCGGCTAGAAGTCCGAAGACACTGCGCATCAGCCAGCCATAGCCCAAGCCAGCTTCCCGCCGCCGGGTGGTGACCCAGGTGAATGCCAGCCCGCCCGCGGCAAGTTGCACCAACAGCGTGGCTGGCTGAAGCTCGATCACTCGACCAAGAAATCGGTCATGCGTCGATGACAGCCAACCGGTGATCGGTGCTAGTGAGATTGTCGGGGCCGTCGGCGGCTGCGACCACGATGTCTTCCAGCCTCAATCCCCACCGCCCCGGAAGATAGATGCCAGGCTCAATGGAAAATGCGTGACCAGCGCGAAGTTCCAAGAGGTTGCCCTCCACGATGTAAGGGTCCTCGTGGGCCTCGGTGCCGATCCCATGGCCGGTGCGATGAATGAAGTTGTCGCCGAACCCGGCCTCAGCGATCATGGTCCGCCCCACCCGGTCGACTTCCTGGCAGGGCTGGCCGACCACTGCGGCCGCCACCTGGGCGGCCTGAGCCTCAAAGAGCACGTCGTAGGCGTCCACCAAGTCGGCAGGCGGCTCGCCCAAATGCACGCATCGGGTGATGTCGGAGCAATAGCCCACCCCGTCTGCATCGGCCATGGTGCCCCCGAAGTCGCACAGCACGACCTCCCCTGGCCGGATCACCCGATCTCCCGCCTCGTGGTGGGGACTGGCTGCGTTCTCGCCGGAGGCAACGATGGCGAAGTTCACCCGCTGGTGCCCCTCGGCGAGCAGTCGCCGGCCCAACTCGGCCTGAACCTGGGCCTCCGTGCGCCCTGCCAACTGGATTTCGCCTGATCTAAGGGCGGTGGCCACTCGGTCTGCGGCCGCCGCCGCAGCCCGCAGCGACTCCACCTCGGCAGAGTCTTTGACCTGGCGAATGGGGCTGGTGATCTCTGACGCCCGGCGGAATTCGACCGAGGGCAAGACCTTCATCAGATCGACGAGGAACCCAGCCCAGGTGTGATCGCCGATGGCCGCCACCGAGACAGGGCCGATGAGCGAGTGGGCCAGATCGATGGGGTCGTCGGTCTCGTCCCACGCCTCAATCTCGAATACGTCGGGACGCTCCACCACCCTCGGGGCCTCAAGCCGGGGAACGATGAGCCGGGCTTCGCCGTCTCGGGGTACCACCAGCATGGTCAACCGCTCTAGTGGCATGGCCTCGTAGCCGCAGAAGTAGGGCAAGTCGGCCCCGACCGACAGCAGCAGCACATCCACTTGCTGCTCGGCCATGAGGGTCCGCACCCGGTCTAAGCGCTGGCTGAACATCGGGGTCAACCTACTCCCACAGCCCCGACTGGAGAAGCCGAAACCTGGACGTGGGCATCCTGGGCGTGATGGGAGCTGCGGGTCAGGGGACTGGCCTCCACGTGGGCAATGCCCAGGGTACGGCCGATCTCCCGGAACCTCTCGAATTGGTCGGGCGGCACCCATCGGGCCACGGGCAGATGGTTGGTGGTGGGCCGCAGATACTGGCCGAGGGTCACGATGTCGGTGCCCACTGTGGCCAGATCGGCCATGGTCTGGACTACCTCATCGTCGAGCTCGCCCAGGCCGACGATGATCGACGACTTCGTGGTGAGCCCCGCGGCCTTGGCCCGAGCCAACACCGCCAAGCTGCGGGCATAACCGGCAGAGGGCCGGACAACCCTCTGGAGCCGGGCCACGGTCTCGATGTTGTGATTCAACACATCGGGCCGTGCATTGAAGATCACAGCCAAAGCGTCAGGGTCCCCCTTGCAGTCGGGAATGAGCACCTCTACCCGCACCCCTGGAGTGCGGCGACGGATTGCCTCAATGGTGGCCACAAATCCGGCCGCTCCGCCGTCGGGCAAGTCGTCGCGGGCCACCGCAGTGATCACCGCGTAGTCCAAGCCCATAGCCTCAACTGCGTCGGCCACCCGATCCGGCTCCGCAGGATCGGCGGGCAGGGGCCGTCGCGTGTCCACCAGGCAGAACCCGCAGGCTCGAGTGCAGCGGTCCCCGTTGATCATGAACGTGGCCGTACCCTCGTTCCAGCATTCGTAGATGTTGGGGCAGCCGGCCTCCTCGCACACCGTCACCAGATCCCGGCCGTGCAGCACCGATCGCAGTCGCCGGAACTCAGGACCGGTACGCAGTGCCACCCGCATCCACTCCGGCTTGCGAGCCGCGAGGTCCACGCTTACTCCCAACTCCAGCTCCCGCTCCCACGCCACATCGGCCCGGTCGAGGAGCCCGCCGCCCCACCGGTCGGCGGCCCGGGCCGCCACGGCATCCACCACTTCCCGCATAGTTGCCCGTCGCCCCTCAGCGGCCAGAGAGGTAACCGCCTTATCGGGGATGCCGCAAGGCACAATGCGATCGAACCACTGCAAATCGCAGTCCACGTTCAGCGCGAAGCCATGCATGGAGCGTGTCCGACTGAGACGCACGCCAATGGCCGCGATCTTGCGGGGGCTGTCGCTGTCGGGATCGACCCACACCCCTGGGTAGTCGGATAGGCGGCCGCAGTCGGGCAGCCCGAGATCGCCCAGCGAGTCGATCACCAGTTGCTCCACCGATCGCACGTAGGCCACCGTGTCGGCCATGCCTCCGCCTCGTTTTCCTGGGACTGTCATAACCGGATAGCCGACGAGCTGTCCGGGGCCGTGATAGGTGACATCGCCGCCCCGGTCGGTGTACACCACCTCCGCCCCAACCTCGCCGGGGTCCACCAAGATGTTCGTCTCATCACCCCGGAGACCCATGGTGAACACATGGGGATGCTCCAGCAGCAGCAGGTAGTCGCTGTCTTTTTGGAACATGGCCTGCTGGCAGGCATGAGCGTCCCGATACGACACCCGCCCCAACCATCGGATGCGAAGTTGATTCATTACGTCATCTCGGCGTGCCAGTCGCGGGTTTCAATAATCGATCGCACGTGATCCAAGAACGCCGCCACATAAGCCCCGTCGAACGCCCGATGGTCCCAGGCCAAGGCCAGCACGCCCACAGAATGGATGGCAATGGCCTCGCTGCCGTCTTCGGAGGCAACCACCACTGGGCGACGGCGAATCCCATCGGTAGACAAGATCGCCACTTGGGGCTGGTTGATGATTGGGAATTGCATCATCGTTCCCCACTGGCCTGGGTTGGTGATGGTGAAGGTGCCACCAGAGATCTCGTCTGCATTCAGCTTCTTGGCCCGAGCCCGGCGTGACAGGTCGGCTACCTCTTCGGCAATCGGGATCAGCCGCTTGCGATCGGCATCCACTACCACTGGTGCCAGCAGGCCCTGGAAGTCGAGATCGACGGCAATGGCCAGGTTGACGTAGTTGTGGATCACCAACTCGCCATCGCCGACCGAGGCGTTGATGTGGGGATACTCATGGAGGGCGTCGCACACCGCTCGGGCAATGAATGGAAGATAGGTGAGACTGAATCCGTGTTCGGCCTTGAACGCCTCTCGGTGGGTTCGGCGTACCTTCTCCACTCCTTCAAAATCCACTTCCACCGCGGTCAGCACATGAGGCGACACGGTCTTGGACCGCACCATGTGCTCCCCTGTGATTCGGCGGATATTGCTGAGCGGAACAATCGTGTCCCGACCACCCGTCCGGGCCATTGCCGTCGGCGCTGCCGAACGGGGTGATGGGGCAGACGATGGCGGTGCGGCGGTGCGGTGTCGGGACACGTACGACTCAACATCGCCTCGGGTGATACGTCCCCCTTTGCCGGTGCCCGTTATCTGAGACGGGTCCAGTCCATTTTCGGCTATAAGCCGGCGCACGACCGGCGACAACACAATGCCGTCGCCGCCGGAGGCGGTGCTCTCGCCATCGGAAACGCTTGGCTCGGAGTCGGGCTCAAGCACAGGGGCCGGGGCAGGCTCTGGTTCCGACGGCGTCTCTGCTGGGGTTGGGGCCGCGACCGGCGCTGCTGGTGCGGCTGCTCCGTCCTCGCTCAAGATCGCGATCACCGCGCCCACATCCACCGTGTCTCCCTCGGCGGCCACGATCTCCACCAGCACCCCGGACATGGGTGACGGCACCTCGGAGTCCACCTTGTCGGTAGACACCTCGAAGAGCGGCTCATCTTCGGCTACTTCTTCACCTACTTGCTTGAACCACTGGACGATGGTCCCCTCCATCACCGTCTCGCCCAACTGCGGCATCCTGACCTCAGACATCAACGCTCCTCATCTTCTTCAGTGCAGAGCCCGGCCGGTGAGAGACAGGACCGTCTCGCCGAACAGCTCGCTCATCGTGGGATGCGGTTGAATGAACTCGGCTACCTCAGGCACCGTGGCCTCCCAGTTCACGGCCAAATACCCCTGGCCGAGTTGCTCGGTCACCCACGGACCCACCATGTGGACCCCGAGAATGCGCCCCCCGGTCCCGTCGTCACGACGGTCGGCAATCACCTTCACCAGCCCGTCGGTCTCCCCCACGATCATGGCCCGGCCATTGCTCATGAAGCGGTGCATGGATGTCGCAACGTCGAATCCCGCGTCTTTTGCCGAAGCCTCGGTGTGACCCACGAAGGCCACCTCGGGGTGGCAGTAGATGGCCCACGGCACTCGGTCATAGTCCACCGGCGAGGGTGACTCTCCGAGCAGGTGCTTGACCACCATGATGGCCTCGGCAAAGGCCACATGAGCCAACTGTGGGGTGCGGACCACATCGCCCACGGCATACACCCCAGCAGCAGTGGTCCGGCAGTATTCATCGACCTGTATGTAGCCCCCCTCGTCCACCTTCACCCCGGCGGTGTCCAGTCCCAAACCGTCGGTGAACGGTCGCCGTCCCACGCACACGACTACAGCATCCACTGTCAGGGGGTCGCTGCCGTCAATATCCAGCACGGCACCGTCGCCGGAATGGCGAAAGCCGTCCACCGACACGCCGGTGCGAATCTGGATCCCCCTCTTCTTGAAGGACCTGGTCAGCATCTTGACCACATCATCGTCGGCCCCCAACAGGATGCGGGGCAGCGCTTCTAGCACTGTCACCTCCGATCCCAGATCGGCCAGCAGCGAGGCAAATTCCAGCCCGATGGCACCGCCGCCGATGATGGCTGCTCGTCCAGGCAATTCGGTGATGGACAACAGCTCATCGCTGGTCAACACCCGCACGCCGTCCACCTCGAACCCAGGCAAGGTCCGGGGCACAGAACCGGTAGCCAAGATCACGTGATCGGCGGTTACCGCCGCGTCGCCCGACTCCCCGCCCGCCACCGTCACCGATCGGTCAGGCCCAAGCGTGCCCCAGCCATCAATGACGTTGACCTTTCGCCCTTCCAGGAGCTTGCCGACTCCATTGTGAAGCTGGTCCACGATCTTCTGCTTGCGGGCTTGGGCCTCTCCCATGTCCACTTTCGGCAATCCCGCAGCGATGCCGAACTGATCGGCGTGGGCCACGGTCCGGTATACCGCCGCCGTCTCAAGCAGTTCCTTGGCCGGGATGCAGCCCACGTGCAAACAGGTTCCGCCCAGCTTCTGTTTCTCCACCAGGGCGACATCGAGGCCGGCGGCCGCGCCGTACAGTGCCGCGGCATAGCCACCGGGGCCGCCGCCGACCACCACCACCTCATGGCTGATATTCATGGCTTTCAGCCTACCGACCGGTTAGTCACCGCAGGATAAGCACCACCTGAACGGCAAAAGCCACCAGGATTGCCACTCCGCATAGGAGCGCCAGGAGGATCAGCCGGCGAGTGCTCACCGCAGCAGACTCAGCGGCTGCTACGACGTCGGCGGCCCATGTACCAACTTGCGATTTCGGTGCACACCACACTGAGCACAATGGTGATCAATAGCAACAAGAACAACGGTAGGTCCCAATCCCATCCCAGGAAGTTGACCCGGGTCTCGTCGGTATTCTGCGCGATGAACACAATCAACGCCACGGCTGCCAGTGCGCCCAGCACCATTCGGGCGTTGATCTGCCGGAGCGCGTGGACGAATGATCGAGACTTCGGCTGAACCCGTTCGGTGGTTTGGTGATCATATGGTGGTCTCTGTTCGGGCTCAGACATGGCCCCACGCTACCCGCGCTGTCCGACATGGGGTCCGAAGAACACGAACTGCCCATACACTTGGCTCATGAGAGTGGTCGTTGCCGGAGCATCCGGATTGATCGGGACGTCGCTCGTCGGCCATCTGCGATCTTTGGGTCACGAAGTAGTGCGGCTGGTTCGGAATCACCAATCGAGCGCCGGGGACACCCGCTACTGGAACCCGGCCACCGGCGACATCGATGACGACGCATTCGACGGGATCGACGGAGTAGTGAATTTGGCCGGGGCAGGCATCGGCGACCGCCGCTGGAGCGAGCGCCGCAAGCGGGAACTGCGTCTCAGTCGAGTGGATGCCACTGAGCTATTGGTGGAGGCCATGGGTGCGGCTGCTACCCCGCCTTCGGTGCTGGTGGCCGGCTCGGCAGTCGGCTTCTACGGGGACCGTGGCGATGAGGTACTAGACGAGCAATCGGGCCCCGGCACCGGGTTCTTGGCCGCTCTGACCGCCGACTGGGAGACCGCGGCCGCCGAAGCCCGAGGCGCCGGGATTCGAGTAGCGATGGCCCGCACCGGGTTGGTGGTGGCGGACAACGCCCCGTTCCTGACCAGAATGCTGCCGTTGTTCAAATTGGGACTGGGCGGCCCGCTCGGCAATGGCCGGCAGTGGTGGCCATGGGTCTCCCTGGAAGACGAAGTTCGGGCGCTGGTCTTCATGCTGGAATCCAACATCGGCGGCCCAGTGAACCTGTGCTCTCCCAACCCGGTCACCAACCGAGCATTCACTCGGGCTCTGGGCTCGGTATTGCGCCGCCCCGCCGCCTTGGCCGTCCCTCGCTTCGGTCCCCGACTACTGCTGGGACGGAATCTGGCCGACGAGCTCTTGTTCTCCAGTACCCGCGCCCATCCCTCAGCTTTGACACACGCGGGCTTCGAATTCCATCACCCCGACCTGTCACCAACCCTGAAAGAGATCCTGTGATGTACAAGCGCATCTTCACCGACAGCCGGGTGATTCCCGCTCCCGCCGAGGAAATCTTCGCACTGCTGGCCGATCCGGTCCGCCACTCCGAGTTTGACGGCTCGGGCACCGTGCGGAGGGTGGTCTCCGGCTCGGGTCCCATGCAGTTGGGGTCGAAGTTCAAGATGGCCATGAAGTTGTACGGCTTCTCCTATAAGACCACCAGCACAGTGGTGGAGTTCGAGGAGAACCGTCGCATCGCCTGGTGCCATTGGGGCAAGAACCGGTGGCGATACGAACTCGAACCGGTGGCCGGAGGCACCCGGGTCACCGAGTCGGCCGACTTCACCACGTCCCCCGCCATCAACCGATTCATGGCTGCGGTGGCGTACACACCCGAGAGCTTCAAGACCAACATCGCCGCCACTCTGGACAATCTTGTCGCCCGATTCAGCACCGGGGACAGCGACGACTAGCACCGGTGTCGGGCCCAAATCAGAACAGGGACTGCTCCTCTATGACGTCCTGTCTGTCTGCCGCCTCGGTGGCCAAACGGTCGGCCTCGTCGTTCCAGCGGTTCCCAGAATGGCCCTTGACCCAGTGGAAGACTATGGATCTGGCTTGGAC
>VYDF01000073.1 GCA_009843565.1 Acidimicrobiia bacterium
CCCCAGAGCCCCCCATGTCCCTTCCGGCAACCCGGTGAGCACGGCCTCGGGCGGCGCCACCAGGCCGGCGGACAAGGGGCCGAACTGGGCGCAGCAGGCCGACGCCTCGTCGTAGCGCACCGACACTCACATCGTGTCCGGCGGCCGCTCAGATAACGCTCCCACCGGCCCCATAGAACCCCCACGGCCCATGACAGCAGAATCTAACATCAGCCCTACGCAAAACCTGAGGACCACCAGACCCTCCGGCCACACCAGGGCGGTTCAGTAAGACAATGCCGGAGAACCTGCGGTTAGCCGTCCTCTGTTGTCTTCCGCGATACCCACTATCCAATGGCAAAATAGTGGCTGGCCATCGTCGGTTAGTCGTAAGGAGATGTGCCGCATCCTCCTAAGGGTGCTGATCCCATCGGCTGACAACAAGGTGTACAACGAGATGGGCTTCGTCCGCCACGATCTGCGCCCACTTTGCTATAGAGCTGAGGGTCAGGACTGTTGGGGGCTGCGCGGATAGGCGACGCGGATCTCGGTGGATTCTGTTCTGACCGTGTTGGACCCCAGCAAAGTCGCAGGTCAAGGCAGCGATGCCGAAGTCACGGGAATCGGAGTCAGCCGGACATGGTGTTTCTTACCCGTCTGGCAATTCTGATGCTCTAGAAGCATTATCGCTAGGATCCACTACCCAACCAACTGTCACACCCACTCAATATTCTGATGGACCATTCCCAATTGAGGAGGACAAGTGTCTGAACTGACGTACGAGAGGCTGCGGGATGCGGTGGCGGGAGGCGCTGTTGCGCTGAGGTCCCGAACAGAGTTGCAGCCGGCAGACGGGCCGGGTGGGAAGGTGTTTCCGCCGACCTACGCGGTCAACGCGGAGCACAAGTACGCCGTCGAGACCCGCCAGGTGGGTGATCGTGAGGTGCAGACAGTGCTTCTGGACTCGGTTGCCTCACAGGCCAACCGGGCAGAACTGGCATTGTTGGAAGGCTGGGAGACAGGTGAACTGAGATTCCCTGTCCCCTATGTCGATTTCTCGACAGAGAACGGCGAGTTCGATGACGTCGGCCGGCTGACAGTATTGGAGGCACCTCACCGGCTGGCCGACGCCATCTTCCGCGACAGCTTGCTTGGTGGCACGCTGTTCCGGTTGTCAGAGGTGGGTCGGGCGGTCACCGATGCGCAGCCTCGCAACGCCGCTGCCCTGTTTAAGTATTCGCCTACGGCTCTGCTGTTTGGCCAGTGGGACTCCACTGGGCCGAAGGGTGGCCTTGGGTCGAAGTTCCAGCGGGCCTATGTGTCTGAAATCGTTGGCCATGAAGTGCAAATCGGTCGAAAGGTCGGTAGTCGCCTAGACCCGCTTCAGATTGAGAAGGATTCGGCAGTGGTGTTTGAACACCAGGACTCTGATCAGCGTTGGACGCTGGATGAGTCCGAGGCGGCAGTGGAGAAGGGGAAGCCGAAAGTCGCAGGTGCCGACGGGCGTCCTTCCGAGATCAATCACGGGAATATTGCTCCCGATATCGACGCGACAGCGGGTGGAGTGACGATCTCGATAGCAGTGCAGACCACTGTTGTTTCTTTGGCTGCGCTGCGCCGTTTGCGCTTTGCCGGCCACAGCCGAGAAGCAGAGACCGCGGCTCGGACTGCTGTTGCCGCCCTCGGTGTCGCGGCCATCGTCCTTCAGCATGAGATGGATCACGACCTGCGCTCTCGATGTTTGCTGATTCCCCAACATCCACCGCGGATCGAGTTAGTAGGTCGGGACGGTTCCGCCCCTGAAAGCGTTGACATTGACCGCGAAAGCGCTTCACAGATCTTGGGTCAAGCGGCTCAAGCTTCATCTGATCTGGGCCTGGCTTGGGAGACCGCTGAGATCAGACTCCAGCCGGCTCCCAAGCTGCTTGAGCTATTGCGGCGTAGTCGTGAGGTATCTGCACGCGAGACTCCGGAAGAATGATCCGTGCTCGCCATTGAGGTGAATTTCCTCACTGGACGGTTCGTGGCTAGCGCGTATAACGACCGAGAGGCCAGCGAGTGGCCACCACATCCGGCCAGGCTGTTCTCAGCCCTTGTAGCTAGTTGGGCCGAAGCAGGTGGGAATGACGTCGAGCGGGAGCTTCTGGAATGGCTAGAAGCTCAGCCAGCCCCGTCTCTTGCCGCCTCTGGGGCTGATCCCCGCAGAGTCGTTAGCCACTATGTGCCAGTCAACGACACCAGGATCGTCAGTGGAGCTTGGTACGAGCGCCGCAGCCACAATCTCGACAACCTGGAAGATCAATTCGAAACTGAACTCGAATACTCCGGCGGTGAACTGACCAAGAAGGCAGAGCGGACACGCGACAAGATTCAGAAGGGGCTAGATGTCGAAAGTCAAGTATCCAATGCAGGGACGACATCGTCTAGGTCGGCTCTTGAACTGCTACCCGATGGCCGAGGTAAACAGGAACGTCATTTTCCTTCAGTCACGCCGAGTGAGCCACGCGTCACCTTTGTGTGGGCAGATTCCGAGCCTTCAGATTCAATCAGAGGATCGTTGGACCAGCTTTTGGAGCGAGTTACTCGCTTGGGCCACTCGTCATCGCTGGTGTCCTGTCGCGTAGTCAGTGATCCACCGCTCCCTAACTGGACTCCTGGCTCAGGCAGCCATGTTCTTCGGTGTACTGGTCCTGGGCAATTGGCTGCGCTCCAGGAGAGATTCCAGCAACACCAGGCAATCAAGCCGAGGTCCCTTCCGTTCTCGCCGGTTTGCTACGGCGATGTGCCGAGCGAGCAGGGCTCTCCAACCCCTTTGCGCCCCGATACAGCTGGAGACTGGATCGTCTTCGAGCTTCTTCTGAAATCGCAGTCGCGTAGGTTCCCATCAACTCGTGCAGTAGATGTTGCCTCCACCATGCGGGCAGCGATCATGTCCCATGCCGAGGACCCCATTCCTGAGGGCCTCAGCGGCCACCAGCCAGCCGGCACCCCGACACTTGAGCCGCATGTAGCGTTCTTGCCCCTTCCTTACGTCGGCTCTCAATATGCCGATGGACGAATCATGGGCCTTGCAGTATCGATGCCTGCATCCCTGGATGATGAGTCGCGACAGGCAACTCTGCGGGCGATCGGCCACTGGGAACTCGAAGTCGGTCCGGAGCCTCTGATCCTCACATTTGGCAGCAGTGGAACACTCCAACTCAAACGGCGAACCGGTCCGATTGACCTCGTCTCGATCAGGCCGGAGATATGGCAGAAGCCATCCCATCGATGGGGGTCGGCCACCCCGATTGCACTGCCTACTCATCCCGGTCCCCTCGGCAAGGGGAGCGCCGCAGCTAGGGCAAAAGCCTGGGACCGGGCCGAACAGGCGGTGGTTGCTTCCTGCCGCCACGTTGGATTGCCGGATCCAGCCCAAGTAGACCTGTCGCTTGATCCCTTCATCCGAGGGGCTAGGCCGGCCGCAGACTTTCCGCCGTTCCGCCAGCGGGGCCGCGATGGCAGACCGGTAGCCCGCCGACTTGTCCACGCTTCCTTGGTATTTGATCAAACCGTGGAAGGGCCGCTGGCATTGGGTGCTGGCCGGTTCCTGGGTTTCGGACTGATGCGGCCGATTGGTGGTTCAGCCCCGACGACTAGTGGCGATGACGCCAATGACTGAGTTACTAGCTGACGACTTCCCCTCTTACTTCCGGGAGGTTCATGGTCACGACCCGTTCCCATGGCAACGTCGCCTAACTGCTCAAGTGCTTCAAGACGGCCGGTGGCCTGATGTGATCGACCTGCCCACTGGAACCGGCAAAACCGCAGTCCTCGATACCGCGGTGTTCACTCTTGCAATCCAACCGGAGGTGTTCCCTCGCCGAGTCGTGTTTGTTATTGATCGCCGGATCGTTGTGGACCAGGTGGTCGAACGCGCTCAGCTCATCCAGAAAAGGATCCAAGAAGGATCGGCTCCGGTATTACGGGACATGAATGATCGCTTGAGGGAGATCGGCGGAGAATCACTGCTTGGGGTGGTCGCACTACGAGGGGGTATCCCAATCGACGGAGAATGGGCCCGTCGGCCCGACGAACCCTGGGTGATGGTGTCCACGGTGGACCAATTCGGATCCCGGCTGTTGTTCCGTGGCTATGGGGTCAGCCCACGGATGCGCCCAATCCATGCAGGTTTGGCTGGCAACGACTGCTTGGTGATCCTTGATGAGGTTCACCTAAGCCGAGCCTTCGCTCAGACACTGCACGAGGTAGGTGCTCTGAGCAGCAACGGACATCTCCCACGAAGATTTCAAGTGATCGAGATGTCAGCCACACCAACGAACTCCGGCGGGCTTCAAGAACCCTTCCGGTTGACCGACGAAGACCTAGCTGGTTCTGAAGAGCTCCGCCGTCGTGCCAAGGCTTCAAAATCGGCGACGCTGCGAGAAGCCGGAACGAAGCAGCCGCACATCGCCATTCCCACCGAGGTGAAGAAGATCCTGGGGTCCGACCTTGATGAGACAATTCGAAGTGTGGGGGTAATCGTCAATCGGGTTCGGACTGCACGCGAAACCCATCGAACCCTCCTAGAAGCGGGCTACTCAGCGCACCTGATCACTGGCCGGATGCGCACGCTCGACAAAGCAAGATCATTAGAAGCGATTGCAGCACTGGTCGACCCCGACAACAGGCCAGACGCCGAAGGGGTGACTTTGGTGGTGGCTACTCAAGCGATCGAGGTTGGAGCGGACTTCAGCTTTGACGCGTTGATTACCGAAGTTGCTCCCATCGACAGTTTGCGGCAGCGGTTCGGTCGACTCGACCGGAGGGGCAAGCTTGCCGAGCAGACTGGTGATTCAGCCAGAGCTTGGATTGTCGGGGCCAAGTCTGCCCTCAGTCCCAATCGGCCTGATCCCGTATACGGTCATACGGCCCGAGCCACCTGGGAAGAGTTGCAGAGATTGGAGGGCTTTGAGGCCATTGACTTCAGCCCATGCTCCGAGACACCTCATCAGTTTCCCGATGAGTGCTTTGCCCCCGCGGCTCAAGCGCCCCTCCTCCTTTCCACCTACATGGATGCCTGGGTCCAAACCCATCCCGAACCAGTCGTGCAACCGGCGGTGGACTGGTTCCTGCACGGCATCGAACGAGAGCCGCAGGTTGCGGATGTGGCCATCGCTTGGCGCCATGACCGATCTCTTCAAACGCTGAGTGAAGTTCCGCTCCGCCAGGCCGAGTGCCTCCAAGTTCCAATCAATGCGGTCAAGGCCTGGCTTGGTGGTGCTGAAGTGGAAGTGCCTGTGGCTGATGTCAACGGCAGCTCAATCGAAGAGGCTCATGGCCTGGATGACTCGGCTAGTCCGCAATGGTGCCGGTGGCAAGGACACGACGAAGGCCCCGTGTCGATCTCGACTCGCGACATCCGACCTGGAGACGTTCTCATCGTGGCCCCGGCGCTCGGTGGCCTGTCAGGCGGTACCTGGGATCCGGGCTCAACAGATCCGGTAGATGATTTAGGAGATGAGGCACAACACGCATATGGGCAGCGCTTCACGCTTCGACTCGACGAGCGGCTGCTGTCTGATGAATGGCCCACCCCACCCCATCCAAGGGACGAAGATACTGCTGTAGAGCCGCTGTCTGGTCTCATTGATGATTGGCTGGTTGAGGTCGAGTCCCTGCCTGACCTGGCCGATTGGCAGCGGGAGGCGATCAGGGAGTTGAAGGTAGGACATGAGACTAGGAATCTGGACGATCGGTATTACGTCCTAACCTCCGGCAGGATCGATTCATCAGCTTTGGATGGGTCTGACCAGACGTCGTCGTTCACGGGCACTGGCGTTACGTTGCGCGAGCACTTGAGCGGCGTTGGGGACCGGGCGGCTGACTACGCCCGTCGGCTTGGTATGAGCGATGCGATTCAGTCTGATCTCCAACTGGCCGCCCAACTCCATGACCTGGGAAAGGTTGATTCTCGATTTCAAGAGCAGATGGTTGGAAACGATGAAGTACATCAGGCCATGCAAGACGAACCTCTAGCCAAGTCGCTGCCGGGGGCACGGCCGTCTCCCGGCAAATGGCCGCCAGTTCGACACGAGATCATGAGTGTGGCCATGGCCCAGTCCAACCCCGAGGTCCTGGCAGACGCTCATGACCCTGATCTCGTCCTCCACCTCGTCGGCACTCATCACGGATTTGCCCGACCCCTGCCGCCGATCAGGAAGGACGACTGTCCTGAAGTGCTTCGCTTCAACCATGAAGGCAGTCCGGTGGAGGCGAACACCGATCTTGTGGACAGCTCATTGGCTTTGGAAATGGCCGACCGCTTTTGGCTGCTGGTGGAGCGCTACGGGTACCACGGTCTGGCGTGGCTGGAAGCCATCCTCCGACTAGCCGATCACCAACAGAGCGCGGAGGAGGCCAAGCGATGACTGGTACGCACCTCACTGGTCTCGAAGGTACGAATCCACTGGGTTTCTTTGCCGCGCTAGGTGTTCAGGTTGCCTTCGAGGGAACCTCAGAAGTCCCCAAGCTCTGGTGGAGCGAGGACGTCGTTCCCCACGCCGTGGTGGATGAGGCCTTCTCAATTGAGGACATCGCCACTCAAGCGATGGAAGTGTTCCCTGCTTGGTTGAAGAGTCCTGCCATCAGCACTGATCTCGAACCGTCAGGTGATGTGAAGTTCAAGGAATCAGACATCGCGGTCTATCTCGCCAGATCGCGGAGTAGCGCCCTAGGTGTTCGGCTAGCAGCCTCTTTGGTCGCAGAAGGGAGCCTTGACAACAGTGGAGTTGCGAAACCAACTGACCTCTATTTCACAGCGGGCCAGCAGAAATTTCTGAAGATGGTGGCAGATGTCCTCAATGGAGTAACGGCTGAAGACCTGGCAATTGGGCTGACCGGGCCCTGGCCCTACCGCAGCGAGTTGAGCTCGTTGATGTGGGATGTCGCAGACGACAGCAACTACGCCCTGTCTGCCAGCGACCCATCGAAGGGTAAGAAGCTGACCAACCCAGGTCCAGAGGCCCTAGCAATTTTGGGCATCAGCAAGTACCCGGTGTTCGGCTGTTCTGGCCGGACAATGACTCAAGGAGCATCTGGTGGCTGGAAGCGCGGGTCGTTCACATGGCCCATATGGTCCAAGCCAGGATCACATCGGGTTGTCCCCTCACTGCTGGCTCATGCTGCCAGTGATCGAGTGGACCTATTCCCAGCCTGGGGCATCACCCGGATCATGCAGTCTGCAATTCGACGCAGCAGCCAGGGCGGCTACGGCACGTTCGGTCCCCCAGAGGTGATCTGGTCTCGTGAGTGATGTGCCCCCGATCCATCATTCCGCCTCGCCTCTCAGCTCGGTCCCCCAGAGGTGATCTGGTCTCGTGAGTGATGTGCCTGATCTCGTTCCGGCCAGGATGGTCAACGAGTTCGAGTACTGCCCGCGGTTGTTCTACTTGGAGTGGGTCCAATCTCGCTTCGAGGACAACCCTGACACCGTCGAAGGCCGTTATGTGCATCGAAGCGTGGATGCTGGTGGGGGGCGCATTGACGGTCCCGACGAGGACAGCCCCGTTCGCAAGGCTCGATCAGTCACCATCAGCTCTGAGTATCTGGGGATGATCGCCAAGGCGGACATCATTGAGGGCAAGGGAAACAAGGTCACCCCGGTGGAAGTGAAGCGGGGGCGGCCGCCGAAGCATGGCCCGGCGTGGTCTCCTGAGCTTGTGCAGATCTGCGCCATTGGCCTCATACTCCAGGACAACGGGTATGACTGCTCGGAGGGCCAGATCTTCTTCGCCGAGTCGCGAGAGCGCTTCAAAGTGCCCTTCGACGAGCAGCTGAAGCGGCAAACCCTGAGTTTGCTGAGGGACCTGAAAGAGGTTGCTGGCTCTCCTGATCCACCTCCTCCACTCGTTGACAGCCCCAAGTGCCCCCGATGCTCTCTGGTGGGCATCTGTTTGCCTGACGAGACGAATCTTCTGGCTAACCGATCGGATGTTCCACCCCGTCGGCTGACTCCCAGGGACTCCGCAGCCCGGCCCCTCTATGTGACAGAGCAGGGAACCAGGATCGGAGTCAGGAAGGGAAGGGTCACGGTTTCTCAGCAGAAGGAGGTCCTCCAAGAGGTCAGGCTGATTGACGTCTCCCAAGTCTCGATCTACGGAAATGTGCAGATCAGCTCCCAGGCAATGAGAGCGATGTTCGAACAGCAGGTTCCAGTCTGCTGGTTTTCCTACGGCGGCTGGTTCCAGGGCATCGCCCACGGGCTGCCCTCCAAGCACGTTGACCTTCGGAGGCGTCAAGTTGCCATCGCCGCGCAGGCGGGTCTGCCGATAGCCCAAAAGATGATCGAAGGGAAGATCAGGAATTCAAGGACACTGCTGCGACGGAACTCGCGAAGCGAAGTCAAGCCCATCTTGGACCAGTTGAAGGCGAGTGCCGACAAGACGGCTGAGGTGGACACTATTGAGTCGCTGTTGGGCGTTGAGGGTGCAGCAGCCCGGCTCTATTTCTCACGTTTCTCGGCGATGCTGAAAGACGACTCGCTGGGAACCTTCGACTTCCAAGGGCGAAACAGGAGACCTCCCCTTGATCCGGTCAATTGCCTGCTCTCCTATGGTTATTCGCTGTTGACAAAGGATCTCACTGCGGTCGCACTAGCCGTTGGCTTCGACCCCTACCTGGGGGTCTTCCACAAGCCCAGGTTTGGGCGACCAGCGCTGGCTCTCGACCTTGCTGAGGAGTTCCGTCCCCTCGTCGCTGACTCAGTTGTGGTCAATGTGATCAACAACGGCGAGATTCAGGAGAACGGATTCACAATAAGAGCCCAAGGCGTTGCTTTGACACAGCAAGGCCGCCGATCATTCATCGCCGCCTATGAACGCCGCCTCGATCAAGAAGTAACCCACCCGGTCTACGGGTACAAGATCACCTACCGCCGCGTCCTTGAGGTCCAAGCGCGGATGCTGGGAGCGTACCTGCTCGGTGAGATCCCCGACTACGTCCCGTTCATGACGAGGTGACCCATGTCACAAGGACGCAAGAGGCACTTGGTGGCTTATGACATCCGCGACCCCAAGCGCCTCCGGAAAGTCCACAAGACGATGTTGGGCTACGGCTGGTCGATGCAATACAGCGTGTTCATCTGCGACCTTGACGCAATGGAGCTGATCGACATGAAGACCGAGCTAGGAGAGATCATCCACCATGCTGAAGACTCCATCGCTATGATCGACATCGGTGACCCGAGCCAGCGAGGCAGGGACTGCTTCCAATTCATGGGAGTATCCGTCCCCTTGCCGACCAGCGGCCCAGTCATTTTGTGATGCGAGCGCTGAAGTGGGCTGTCAGATACCCGGGAGCGCTCGAAACCGCATGAACACAAGGGCTTTGACGCTCCTTGACAACCGAATAGACCCGAGAAAATGCTTCCTACCAACAACCGCTCGCAGAAGTTCTCTAACCCGCTGGTCAGGATAGAAGAAATTCACGAGCGGTTCGGGGGGTCAGTAGGCCCCCCCTTCATTGAAGCCGGTCAGACGAGCCGGGATCCCCAGGAAGATC
>VYDF01000300.1 GCA_009843565.1 Acidimicrobiia bacterium
GTGCAGCACGGCGACCTCAGCGTCGCGGTCGCCGATCTTCCGGTTGATGATTTCGGCCTGCTCGTAGAACCAGGGTGCGACACCGCCGGTATGAGTTTCCTCGACCAGGATGCACTTTTCGAGAATGGCGAGCGCTGCGTCGAATTGCTCGTTTCGCTTGTGCTCCTCGATGGTCTCGCACCACTCGTGCGGCGGGTCGTAGGGGACCAATCCGTCGGGCAACGGGGGGTGCTCGCCATCGCATTCTTGACACAGTTCGCCGGACTCCGCTGTGCCAGAGTCGCCGTTGCTTCGCCTCGGGGAGCCTGCTTCCGGTACTGACCGGCCAAGCAACCTCCTGAACATCCGCGACACGGCTGGCACGCTAGCCGAAGAAGGGGACGGCCCCGCACCTGGATCGAAGCGGCGCAAGAAAACCGGGTTTATCCCGACGGTTCACGGGGGTTGCCAGCACCTCGACAGTTTCAGCCCTGTGCTTCCCCGAAGTTGTCATCGGCCGTCGGTACGATCCGCCGGTGATGGGCACATCCCGCCCCACGACAACGAACCGAACCCCAATCCGGCTGTTCACGAGCCGAACAGCCCTGCCCAAGGAGCTGCTGCATGTCTGTTGATGCCGAGCCGAACCTGACGATCACAACTGAAAAGACCGAAGTTGGGTCGCTGCGCGAAGGCGATCTTCTCCACTACGCATTTCCGGCTCCCCACTATCGAGTCGTTTGCAACGAGCGACGGGGACACTTGCTGTCGCTGAACCGGCGCAGCGCGGTGACGCTGGTCGACTGCGAGGGGGTGGAGAAGCGGTTTCTGCTGTCGCCCAAGCGCGAGGTCAACCGCGTCTCCAATCCCGCAACCCAAGCCGGACCGTGGCTCTTCCCCCTGACCGGAAGCGACATATCAGACAGCTTGAGGGTGTGGCAGCGAGAGGACGCGCTGTGGCACAAGGCGCTCCGGCCGCTCGCTAAGCCCTTTGTGCATCTGTGGCGGGAAGTCCTCGACTCGCAGTGCCGCGCCTACGCGCTGAAGCTCCAGACGGGCTTCTTGGGCGTCATGGCCATCATCGTGGTCGCTGTCATCGGAATACTGACCGGAACCCCGAACGAACTGTCGGTTCCCATCGGCATAGTCGGCGCATTCTTCCTAGAGCGGTATTGGCAGCAGTGGCACGCAAAGGCTCGGCGCAAGCTGGCAAAGGGCACCGCTATGCGAGTGCAATACAAGCCCTACGGCCCCGAAAAAATGCGCTACGGAACCCTTGAACTAAAGAAAGAGGGTGGGATCGTTTTGGGCGGAAAATCGGGGCAGGTGTGGTTCACCACGGAGATGAGCCTGCGCCAAGGCCAACGCGTACTCGCCGGGTGTACGTTCGCCAACGACATCAGCGGCGACCT
Organism: Acidimicrobiia bacterium; assembly: GCA_009843565.1. Classification (GTDB taxonomy): domain Bacteria; phylum Actinomycetota; class Acidimicrobiia; order Acidimicrobiales; family Bin134; genus Poriferisocius. Next base: position 1,392 of record VYDF01000300.1, read on the forward strand.
GACTCACACGAATTCTGCGGTCGCCGCCGCAATCCGACACCGGCTCGACAACGGCTCCAACCGGGTGATCTACGCGTCGTCGCCGAAACACGACCCGGCAGAAGACGGCCTGCCGGATATCACGATCTTCCCGTCGGATCGGTGGGTCAGCCTCGACTTCGCAGACCGGGAAACGGACAGGAGATTCGACGTCAGGCTCAAGCTGTATCAGGCGCGGGTGTTTGCCGATGTGCTCGAAGTCATGGACGAAGGCCGACGACTCTGAAGCCGCATGGTCCGAACCAATAGGGGTTGTCGGCCAGCGGTTCGGTATCGGCAGTCCGGCCGATTTCCGACGGTGAATGAGTGTCCAAGCAGAGCAGGTGAGCATGGAAGTGGCTGAAACATTGTCGCGCTCCCATGTCAGACTCAGGCAATGAACGGGATTGCCCATCCCTTCGCCGGGGCCGGCGGCGGCACCCTGTTCGAGTACAAGGTCGCGACTCTGCTCGCCGCTGACTTGATCCGCTCCCGCCACACCGAATTCGGCGGCCTCATAGCCGCGCTGGAAATGCAGACCGGCCCAATTGGCTTTGACGACCTAAAGGTATCAATCGAGCTTCTAGGTGGGGGCAACCGAACAGTCTTCGTGCAGTGCAGGCATAGGCAGCCGTTTACGGCATCAGACGCCAAGTTCCAGGACCTGATCTCCAAGGCTGCTGCGGCGGTCCTCGATGACGAGCTTGCCTTTGCGACCGGAGAGAAGCGGCTAGCCGTTCTTGTGGACAACCGCTCGCCTGGGCACACCTCGATGACGAGGCTGTGCAAGCTCGCTCGCGACTCCGGCGACTGCAACCACTTCATCAGCGTCCTGGAATCGCTTGGAGGCAGAGTCCTGCGCCGATGGGAGCACTGCCTTGGGGCCGTCGGTGAGCGAGAACCCGAACTGCTGCACCAGATCCTCTCAAGCCTCGAAGTTCGAGCACTCGAACTGAGAGACGAGACGTCGAATGACTCCGTCGAACTTGTCAATCGACTGGCCGACGCCTGGACCCCGCGCAACTTCGAGGGCGCCGCGAACCTTGGCAACGGATTGTTCAGGCACCTGGCAGACGTCGGGCCTGCCAAAGGCGCCATAGATTTGAGCTGGCTGCAACGTCAGCTGCGCTCTCTGTTACCGCCCACTCTGGGAGCGGACACCCGGCGGGAAAGGCTCAACCGGCGCCGCGACGGCGGTCATCAACGCGTGGCATCGGCGATGAAAGCCATCGGCCTCGACGAAGCAGAAGCGGTCATGCTCGCCACTCGCGCGCTGTCGATGCCTCCTCGCATCCCGTCTGGCGCAGCGCTCATGGTGGTCATCGGCGGGATGGGCGTCGGCAAGACGACCGAGCTCGAACGCATCCACCGTGTCGCGATCGACCGGGCGACAAATGACCCCCAATCGCCGATTCCGATTCTTGTCCATGCCAGGGAGGTAGGCGACTTTCCGCTTCGGACAATCGCGTCCAGGCACGTCGAAGGCCTCGGTGACCCCTCCCAAGTTGGTGTTCATATGGTGATCGACGGCTTGGACGAGGCTGGGGTCCAGGTGTCGGAGCTGAGTTCTCGTATCGCAACCCTTCAGGGTGAGTGGCCCAACTCCACCGTGATTCTTGGTACGAGGCCCCAACCGCTGCCGCCGGGTTTGGAAGCCCACGAAATAGCCCCCCTGACACAGGAGGCAGCCACGGGCCTGATGGCGCACGTTCATCCGGACATCGAAAGGATGCCGTGGCTGCGCGATGAGCTCGCCGAACTGCTCCGCCTTCCCTTCTTCGCCATCCGCTACGCGCTGGATGCTCGAGACGGAAGCCTGGCAGGCATAGGTCTAGGCCAGTTGGTCGGATCTGTAGGCCGACAAGCGCTCAACGACATGGGCGACAGGGCAGGGGATGTATTCGACTTATTGGTTGACCTTGCATGCCTGGTCGTCGATTCCGGCGGGCGACCGGCCGATGTGAGGAACCTGGAGGCTTCGCCGGCCCAGATTGCCCAGCTCATGCGCTCGCGTGTAGTCCAGTCTAACGACGGGCATGCTTCGTTCCAGCTCGCGGCGCTGACCGAGTGGTTCGCCGCACAAGCCCTCCTACAAGACCCAACAAGGCTGACTGCCAGCGTGTCCAGCCCGCTACTGGCTCACCGGTGGAGGTACGTGTTCGTGCAGGCGCTGCTCCAGGGGTCGGCCGATCAAATCGACACCATCATGTCGACCTTGTTGTCGAATGTGCCTGCGATCGCAGCGTGGGTACAGCAAGAGGCGGCGACGCCGTTCGGCGAGAGTCAGTCTACGCCGCTTGCCGCAAGCGCCGAGGAAGCCGGTGCCAGAATCAGGCGAGCGGCGGCGGCGTGGACCGGGCCTTGGCCCGGGCTGCTCGAACGGTGGGCTGGAGTCGAGGAGCTGCCAACTCTCGGTGTGGCCATCGGGAGCCAGTATCTGTCGACGGCGTGGAATTTTGCGAGGGACGACAGCTCCGAACTGGTGGTTCCGCTACCCCCTGAGGCAAGCCCGCTGAGGGCGTCCAATAGCCATTGGGACAGGAACATGTGGATTTCGATTGGAGATGGCGAGACATGGCCGTGGGACTGGGCGCGCAGGCAGTTTCAGGACACGATTGATAGGTATTTCGAAGGTCTGGAATTGCTCGCCGACATTGAGCTGTGCTGGCCAGAGCTTGCCTGGGATTACGCCAATCGAATGGTGGGCCGGTACCCGCCCACTGAGTCGGAGCCAGTGCAAGTACCCGAATTGGAATCGGTTGTTGCCCAATACCGAGACATGTTTACAGGCGGCGAGGTTTATGTGAGCGACGGGGACTGGCACCTGACTGAGGGAGAGGCATTCGTGGCGGACCTCGTCCGACTCGGCATCGGTGAAGTCGAGTCGCCATGGCCAGCTGCGAACACGAAGGGAACTTCGACATGGTTGTGGTGGACAACCGAGCAGCTGCTGGACCGCCTTCAGCAGGCGACGAAGACCGCGTTGGATGCCTACTTGGCAATCGTCGATCAGCACCTACCCTCAATGGCACCTGAGCTGAACACCTATCAACTGCTCCCGGGGCGAATTGTCGGCGAGCTGGTGCCTGCTGACCCAGAAGGAGGTTTCGAGGGAGCCCCACGCTACAGCTGGCATTTGGAGCCGCTGCCAAGGGGATCAGCGAACGAAGCGCAGTGGTGCATCGTCGAGACAATCGACCAGATTGCCGAGACAGACTGGGAGCTCCGGAAGGAGCACCTTAGGGCCATGCGAGGCGACTTCGTTGAGAGGGCAACTCTCTCCACGCACATGGGCGAACCAGAGATCTTCTGCTCCACCCCCGCCGGCTTGTTCGCTCTGCAACTTCTGCAAAGCGACCTGCATGGGTATGAGTGGGCAACGGGGCTGTTTTCGCGCCATTGGGACCTCCCTGGTGCTCGACCCAGACTCACCTGACAATCCAGAAAACTTCTCAAGCCCATCGGAGGGGTCAGTCCGTGTCGCGGTGAAAGTGTGAAGTACACGGCCATGCCTTATGGGCTCTGAACTTCGGCCTGCTAAGCGGACGGACGTGGGCATGTCAGGCGGTCACAACCCCGGGAAGCACTGCCCTTATCGTCAAGAGTCCCCAATAGATTCCAGAAGCCACCAACACCAGTGGTCAATTCGCGCAGTGAACCTCCCTAGGTCTCACGCAGGCAGTCTTGCAATCAGTGGTGATGTCGGAGGTATTGGAGGATTTCAAACATCACCTTGCAGTCCACTTCGTTGTATGAGCGGATCTGTTGCATGAGCTCGAGATCAATCAGCTGTTGGGCTCTTCCTTGTGCGAGGTCCCTTTGGCATGTCCAGGCGCCGACCATTGCTCCTTGCCCGTCGGCGGGGCCCTCGGTCCAGTTGGTATCGATGAGGCCGGCTTTGTGCATGGCGTTCGCCATGGATTTGAGACCGAAGTTGTGGGCTCCTCTCACGACGACAGTTCCCGGTTTGACCACTTCGTTTAGGAGGTCGAACCAGTTCGGCGTCTCCCAGTTCTTGTCGGGGTGCCGGTCGCGGGCGGTGTTGTACTCGGTTCGTTCGTGGTGCGCCCAGTGGATGGCTCTGGGATCTGCGCCTGGCGAGACCCGGTCGCGGACAGCGGCCATGTGAACATGCCAGCGGTCGATGATGGCGGCTTCTTCGGGTTCTGCGAGTTGGTCCGCGGTGAAGCACTCGAAGTGCCAGCGGCCGTTTTCGATGTGGCCGCAGCCGATCATGAAGATGAGCGGCTGGCCGCCTTTGAGGGGGATGTTGGAGAAGTCGTCGTCGAGGTTACTTACGGTCTCGAAATCCACGAAGAACTCCAGCGGCGGGGTCTCTGCCCACTGCGACCGGGCGACTTCGATTCGGCTCGGACGCACCGCGGTGAGGTCCTTCGGCGGGCAGGGCTCAGGGGGTTGTGATCGGTTCGCCTCCAGCAGCGCGTGCAGTCTCGGCGCCAGCGACGGGCCGGTGACCCCCAGGTTCTCTGGCGTCGCTCGGGCGTCTTGCCAGGAAGCGATGCCCATGGCGTTGGCTTCTCGCCGCTTGTTGACGCTGACTTGCCACAGGGCGGTCAGCTCCCCGGTGCGCTCGACGATGTCTTTGACGGCGGACTTCCAGTCGCCGTGGTCGCCAGCGGCGTTTGGGCGCAGCTCTTCCCGGGACGGTTCGGGCAGCGCGTCCCAAAGGTGCCCGTTACTGCGCACCTCCCGCACCCAGTCGGCTGCCTGGTCGGCGCGCTCTGAGAGCGCCTTGCTGGAGGGGGCCTCGTGGTGCTCGACGAAGGCCAGCTTGTCCATGCAGCTGTCGCCGCTGGCTCTGGTCCCCTGCTTCCATCCCCGACCGAGCAGGAACGCCCTGGGGGGCAGGTAGCCCTGGAGCCTGGCTAGCGCACGGTTGTAGATGTGGAGCTGCACCTTGTAGGCGAGGTTGGATCCCGCTGTGGAGTTGCCCAGTCCCCCGCTGCTCAGCAGATCCAAAGTGATGAACTTGATGTCCACGACCACATAGTGGAGGTCGCCGATTCCCAGGCCAGGCGCAGCGATAGAGGCTTCTGGCTGCGATAGCGACCCGGGGAACAGGCTTGCGGCGACGTCGCTTCGCACCAGCAGGTCCGGTCTGCCATATGTGGAGTGCTGTGGGTCCCAGAGCACCCCCTGTTCGATGATCGCCACGCCTTCATCCATCGCTTGGAAGGTCGCCACAGCCAAGTCCAGGTCCTGGGCTTCGCGGTGCCCTCCGGACCCGTCTCCGATTGCCAATGCGGTGCCAACGCCGAGGCCGCGCAGGTGGCCTAGCACTGCCCGCTCGAACTCGAGCCCCTTTCTCATGATGAACTGCTTGTAGTCGGTGCGCTCGTCGACTTCGTCGCGGACAAAGCCCTTCGCCTCGCCGTGGCGATCCAGCCAGTCCATCAGCGGATCGCCCAGCACATGGTTTCGGGTTGCGGACGACGAAACCCAGCCGTCCCACTCCTGGGGGCTCGAAGGGGCGGCCTGGACTCCATCGTCGTCGTGGGTGATTTCGTTGATTGGCATGGTTGGCGCCTGCTGTCCTTCCTCAGGTTGTCACAGCGCGGTTGCGCTCAGCCTTATAGGGCGAGGCCAAATCCGGCTGCCATCCGCTTGGCATGGCCGAACGCCATGCACATCGAATGAAAGCCAGACCCCAAGCCCATGTCGAAGCTGTTGGTCGCCGTGGCGAAACTGGCGGCTGGCAAACCGCAGCTGGCCTTGCACATGCTTCGAGGCGGGGTCGGCTCATATTGGGTGCTCGCTGGCAGTCAAGGGAATATGACCTTGTTGGGCTGGCCTTGCGGCGAACTGCCTATAGGGCAACGACGATGGAGGTGGCGTAGCCGCGGCTGATCACAGTATTGGCCATCAACTGGGGCATCCATCGTTTTGCCAATCGCGTTGTGCAGGTTTCTCCGCCATCCCGCTTCTACAACCCCTTGAGCAGGGAAAACGGTGACGTCTTGATTGCAGCAACGAAAAAAGTTCCAGAATCCGGCAAAATCCGTTCCAAACCGCCGTCTGCGCAATCCTCTGATATGGCCTTATGCAATTTCGCGCACACGCCTTCAGGGATTCTGGAGGGCGACGCTCAAGCAAGCACGATCTCCGCTCGATTTCTTGGGGAGCGCTCAAGGCGCCGGTCGCTGGCTGGCCTCAGGCAGGCGGTCATGGAGAGTTTGGAGAAGGAAGCGGCAGTAAGTGTGGGCGGCGTCGACGGCAAGGTGGGCGTGTCGAGGGCCGAGTCCCTTGCTGGGCCGTGTCCTGCCGTGGTCGGTGCCGTACTCATTGCGCAGCTCGGCTACGCCGATGGCGACCTGCGACAGGCTTGCCAGGACGCGCACGATGGTGTCCTTGCCCTTGGCGGTGGGGGCGATTGTCTCAGGGTGGGCTTTGAGCGCCATTTGGACGGACTTGACGAGCTGGGGAACCTCGGCCCTCTCCTCGTATTCCTCCCCGAGGGCTTCGAGGACCTTCTTGCATGTGGCCTCGATCAGCGATTTCGCCGAGCTGATGGCTAGCGGGGGGTCGTCGGGGTCGAGCCGGCCGAGGTGCTCTTCGATGGAAGCCGGGTCGTCGAGGTGCTCGAGCGGCAGTTCAGCCAAACGGGGAAGGCGGGCGGGGCGGATACGTCCCCGGTCGTCGATCGTGTATCCATCCTTGTCAAGCAAACGGAGCATCTTGGCCAGTTCCCTCTCGCGGTACTCAGCCTCGACTCCCTCCCCCCACGACCAGACCTCCTCGAAGACCCGCATCGCCCTATCGACCTGCTCTCTGTTCTGCCAGTCGATGACATCTGCATAGGAGTCGAACAGCCGGCGACGCATTCCGCTGACTTCCCACTCCTCGGGCTCCGGACCAGGCACGAACCCCTCAGCATCAAACGCATCCTCAATTAGGCGCAGCGTCCCCCAACCCGAGCACAGCTCCCGAAACTCGCGTCGCACGCGCAAATGGACAAGATCGGCGCTCAAAACACCCTGACTGTAACCGCTCTCCCTAGAGCCTCAAGGACTGTTTTCTCACCAGCTCGAATCCCCTGCATATGGCGCTCCTCCAGACTCAACGACCCCACCGCAGGACACGTACCGTAATGAAACCGTCATAGTCCCTTCTGGATTCGGGCAAAGTGCTTTCAAACGCACTCGGAACGACAATCCAAAGGCCCAGGTAAACGAGGATATTTCCGATATCGCGCCAGCCCCCTACGTGGGCGGACTGGCGCGTATATTGGCGCGTAATTCTCTGGTGTGTGTATTGGCGGGTTGGTGATTGAGCCGAAGCCGAATTTTATCAGCATGGTGCGGCTTGGTTGTCTTGTTTGCGGGGCGTGTCCTGGGTCAAAGTATCTGCACACTCTTGGTCGGGTTTGGTTCTAGGACGTGTTGTCGAAGGGGATTGTCAGTCGGTCCTATTCGTCAGGGGCGATTCCGGTGTTGGCCGTGGTCGGGGTGCAGTTTTCTTCGCCGGTCGTCGCGCCAGGGCTGGGTTTGCCGCCATACGGCGGGACACACAGTTACCCGGAGTGCGCTCTGGCAGTCATGGTCGACCACGCGCACCGCTGGATGGTCGCCGAGGGCCTCGACTAAGGCCCTCGAACTGGCTTCGTCTTCGAAGACCGGGTCGCCGCCCACGTCGGGCGCTCAGAACCCATCAGAGACCTGTCCACCTAGGCGGATTCAGCGGGCTGGGCAGCCTTGGGTGGTACAGCGATGAACTGGCCTCGGGGTGGTTCAATCGAACTCTCCTGGCCCCAGCAGGCAATGGTTCCGTCGGCTCTGATGGCGCACGAGTGCCATGTGCCTGCGGCGACGGCGGCAAAGAGACCCGGGGGCGCGTCGGCCTGGCCGTCGTCCTCTTTGAATCCCCAGCAGGCGATGGTGCTGTCGGTTCTGATGGCGCACGAATGCCAGTCCCCTGCTGCGATGGAGGTGTACTTTCCCGGGGGAGGGTCGGCTCGGTTGTCGCTGTTGTTTCCCCAGCAGGCGATGGTGCTGTCTGTTCGGGTCGCGAAAAAAAGGATGCGGGCCCCCGAG
>VYDF01000082.1 GCA_009843565.1 Acidimicrobiia bacterium
CTCCCCACTAACTCCCTAAGGCACCCCCACACCCGACGGCGGGTCACGACGTGGGCAGCGCTAGGCATTCTGGCGCTGCTCGCTACGCTTTTAACGCCCCTGTCCACGGCGAGTGCGCAGGCTCCGGGAGTGCCTGATGCGCTCACATCACTTGGGGCGACACCCGGTGATGGGTCTGTCACGTTGACCTGGAGCACGCCGGACGACAATGGCAGCACGATCCTTCGGTGGGAGTATCAGCAGACAACTCCCCCGACGAATTTGTGGATCCCCATTCCTGGCAGCCATCGGAATACTAAACGGCATACTGTCACTGGGTTGAGGAACGGTACCCTCTACCAGTTCCAGGTTCGGTCCATCAACAGTGTGGGTGCCGACGATGACGACGGAGACAGCTCAACTACGGCTGTGCGTGTGCTATCGGGCCCAATTGCAGCCGATGGCACAATCACCGCGGGTACCGTCAGACCGACTACCACACCGCCAGCCCCGCGCAATTTGTCGGCTGCGCCTGGGAACTCAGAGGTCCATCTGTTCTGGACGCAAGTCTCAACTACGGTTGCGAACAACACCGGTACTGCGGCACCGCTGGCCACTAACGGGTATTCGGACATCACGAGCTACGAAATCCGGCAGAAGGCCGGCGATGGAAATTACTCCCCTTGGACCACCATCGTCGGCTCCAATCAGGCCACCGGTCGACTCGCAGGTGCCGACGGAACCCTAAACACCAATGACGATGTGCCAGCACACACCGTCTCCGGCTTGACCAACGGCACGACTTACCAGTTCGAGATTCGGGCCCAGAACCGCAATGGCCCGGGAGCTGCTTCCGAGACACAGCCGGTGACGATCGCCTCTACTCCGGGGCGTCCCCGTTCGCTGACTGCAGTGCCCGGCAACGGTCAGGTTGCTTTGTCGTGGACGGCCAGCAGCAATGGCGGCTCGCCGATCACGAGTTGGCAGTTCCGTCTAGCACTAGCGGCAGGCACCTTCACGAATGACGATCCTGCCACCCCGGCCAACGAAGCCGCTCCTGCTTGGATCACCATTCCCGGCAGCAATGCCGACACCACGAGCTACACCGTGGTCAGCTTGGACAACGAGCAGGAGTACAAGTTCCAGGTCCGTGCGGTAAACGCCCTCGGTGCGGGCAGTATTGCTGAGAGCGCGGTTGTGAACCCGGGAATGGCTCCCGGTGCGCCGACAGTCTTGTCGGGCGCTGCGTCGGAAAACTCCGTCACCTTGACCTGGATGCCACCTCTCAATGCTGCCGATAGCAGCCTCAATGACGGTGGCTCCCCGATCATCCGCTACGAGTATTCGCAAAAGGCTGGCAACAGCGACTACGGCGAGTGGACGGCCATACCAGCAAATGCCCTCTTCCCAACTACTGGTACTCCCCTAACTGCGGCTTCCACTGACGCTGAACGGACCAATCGGGTCCTTCTCACTACTACTGCGGTAGATCTCACTGATGCCACCGACGACGTGGCTGGTATGGGTACGGAAATAAAGGGCTTGACCGCGGGCACGGCATATCTGTTTAGGGTTCGGGCCGTCAACGCCACTGGTGCCGGTGAGCCTGACACGATGGCGAGGCCCGCGTACCCGGGCACCAAGCCTCCGGCCCCGGCCAGCCTGAACGCACGCGCCGTCTATGACGCGGGCAGCGGCAATGCCGCAATTACCCTGTCATGGGCTTCCGGCGGCGACGGCGGCTCCCCCATCACCAATTGGCAGTACGTGACTGCCACATCGCTGACTGACTTGGCCACTGCTGCGGCTACCCCGGCGTCTTGGGTGAACATTTGCGACAACACCACGGGCAGAGCTCCGACCTGCGCTTCTACCACAAGCGTCACGGTGCCTCGTGCACGGACAGCTACTGGTACGTTGCCCGACGGTACCTTGACCTTTGTGGATAGGACCACCAATGCCGCGACTCCGGCTTTGAGCACAGCGGAACACCACTTCATTATTCGGGCAGTCAACGCCCGAGGAGCCGGCTTCCAGTCCGGTACCGACAGCGCCAGCTTTGCCACAACGGTTCCCTCTGCGCCCCCGGCCGTGTACATCAACACAACCACGTCTGCGGTCGGAACTACCCCTGGCACCATCGTTCTGACCTGGGCGCCTTCAGTTGATGGCGGTTCCACCATTCTCCGCTACGAATATTCCGTGAAAGTCGGAGACGGTTCGTGGGGTGCGTGGGTGCGCGGTACTGCGGCTGCCACCGCAACCTATACAGTGCCGCTTGGCACTCCGGCTGGCACCCCGCATACGTTCAGAGTTCGGGCATTGAACCAAGGAGGCAGGGGCATCGGTTCCCATACTGAGTCCGCTTCAGTCGCTGCCGGCGCCCCAGGGACTCCTGGTGCGAATGACTTGACTGCTACTGCCACCCTCGGCACCCGCACTATCAACGCCCCGTCACTAGTGGCACAACCGGGAACGACTCAGGTCACCTTGATCCTGGTGGGCACCACCGGCAGCACCACCGCCACCGACACCCGTTGGGAATACTCGTACAAGGTCGGTGATGGCGAGTACGGCAATTGGACGTTCAACACCAACGCCACCAACTTCAATGGCGCAGCCGGTGACGGCACTGGCGGCTTGGTTGTTGACGGCTTGCAGAACGGCGTGCCCCACACCTTCAGGATCCGCGCACTAAACGATTCGTTGAGCAGCCCCATTCTTGAGTCCAACATGGCAGTTCCCGGGGTTACTCCTCCGGCACCGCAGGGGCTGACCGCCCAGGCAGGCGACCGGAGCATCACGTTGTCGTGGACCTCAGGAGGCAGCGGCGGCCCGCCGATCACTGGTTGGCAGTACTGCGGAGGCGAGAGCGTTGACGTCAGTGCCGATGGCACTGGTGCAGGCACCACCAAGTGCGGTACTGATGCCGGTGCCGCCAGCGCCGGCTGGACCCCCATTCAGCCCAGCGGCCCCGACACCACCCAGTACACCATTGGTCCTCCCGCAAACGCCCTCACCAACGGCGCCCGCCACACCTATCTGGTGCGGGCTGTGAATGTCATTGGTGCCGGTGCCAGGGCTCAAGCGAATCCGGCCACGCCGGGCAAGGCTCCGAGTGCTCCTGCTCGAGTGGTCGCAGACCCAGGCAACGGCCAAGTCACCATCACGGTGGATGCGCCGATAGCCAACCCGCTCGATCCCGGTCGCACGGTTACGGGCTACCAGGTTCGCAAGAGCATGAACGGTGGCGCTTACGACGCCTGGGAGTCCCTGGGCACGAGTTCACCTGCACCATTGACTGCCCAGAATCCAGGCGTCGCGATAACTGGTCTCGTCAACGGTGCTAGCTACACCTTCCAGGTTCGGGCCGTGAACGCTTTCGGTCCTGGTGCCGAGACCGACTCGAACCCGGTCACTCCGGTGGGTGCTCCCACCGCGGGCGAGCTGGGTGCTGATGCCGGCGATGGCCAGGTGACCCTCTCTTGGGCTCCGGGCAGCAGCGGCGGCAGTGCCGTCACCAAGTGGCAGTACCGCCAGAGCGAGTCCGGCGGCGGCTACGGCGCATGGACCGACATCGACGGCAGCGATGCCAGTACCTCCAGCCATACCGTGTCTGGCCTGTCCAACGGCACCAGCTACACCTTCCAGGTGCGGGCAGTGTCTGCGGTGAGCACGAGCGTCCCGATTACATCGGCTGCGACCACTCCGGGCACGATTCCGGCGGCTCCGTCGGTGTCGGCTATGCGAGGCAATGGCCAGGTCGACCTGTCGTGGACTGCTGGCACTGCTGCTGGCGCTGGTCCTACCACTGGTTGGCAGGTCCGCACCGATGACGGCGAGTGGATGGACGTCGACGGCGCTGACACCTCCAGCTACTCCGTGACCGGCCTCATGAACGGCACCGCCTACACCTTCGAGGTGCGGGCAGTGAACTCCTTCGGTGCTGGTCCGGCCGGCATGGCCTCGGCCACCCCGGCCACTACCCCATCGGCTCCTGCTGTGAGCGCTATGCGCGGCGACGGCAGTACCTCGGTGTCGTGGACTGCGGGCGACGATGGCGGCTCGGCGGTCACCGGTTGGCAGGTGCAGGTGAATGGCGGCGGCTGGACCGACGTCATGGCCGACTCCATGAGCGTGTCGGTGGACACCGACGACGGCACCGCCTACACCTTCGAGGTGCGAGGCGTGAACGACGTGGGCGAAGGCGCCGCAGGCTCGGCCATGGTCGAAGCCGGTTCTACTCCGGCTGCGCCCACGGTCACCGCCGCTGGCGGCGACGGCTCCATCACGGTGTCGTGGACCGCAGGCGACGACGGCGGCTCGAGCATCTCCGCTTGGAACTACCGCATGAAGGTCAGCATCGGCGACTACGGCGATTGGATGGAGGCCTCGGCCGACACCATGAGCGTCACCCTCTCCGATCTGGGCAGCGGTACCGGCGTGCTCTCCTACACCTTCCAGGTGCGAGGCGTGAACGGCGTCGGCGAAGGCGCTGCTGGTACCTCTAACGAGGCTTCCCCGGTTGCGGCTCCGCCCGCCAACGGAGTGTTCTACTCCGGCGTGGTTACTGGCCCGGACTTCTGCGCCAACCTCTCCTTGGGAGGCGCCCGGTTGTTCGCCCATGACGGCGACGGCGACGGCGTGGCGGACGTGTGCTCACTGCCTTACACCCGCCGCGAGGCCATCGCCCGCCAGAGCGCGGTGGAGGCCCTGAGCCTTCAGTACGCCTCCGAGTACGCCAGGCTGGTAAACGCAGCCTGTGCCATGAGCGAGGGCGAAGGTGCCTGCGGTGGCGAGACATTGAGTGCTCCGCCGGCCGTGGCGATCAACGACGGCGGACCCTACTACTCAGGTGTCATCACCGGCCCGACCTACTGCGCCAACCGGTCGCTGGGCGGGCCCACTACCTACCCACACGACAATGACAAGGACGGCGTGGCCGAGGTTTGCGCCCTGCCCTACTCCCGCCGTGAGGCCATCGCCCGCCAGCTGGCCGGCGACGTTCTCGCAGCCTCTTATCCATCAGACTTCAGGCGAGAGCTGGCTTCGGCCTGCCGAGGCCTGACCGGCGCCAACTACGGGGACGACCCCGCCGACTTGGCCCGGGACGCGTGCGCATAAGCGCAAAAACTCATAGCCGGTTTCATTAGAAACCGGCCCTGAGAAAACTAGCCAAAGCTGGCTCCCCCGGTTGGTCCAACCACCGGGGGAGCCGGTGTTTAACCAGCACAGTGCTGGTATGGTGAGGCCAAATACTTCCCCCTCTTCAACCCTCCTTGAGGGGAAAGCATGAATGCAATTGTTTCTGCATTGGTCGGCTCCGGGGTAACCGGACTGATTGGTTGGGTGATCATGGTGGTTAGGAACAGGCGAAAAGAGAAAGGGGATCGACTAGGCGACCTCCGCCTGGACGTGAACGCCCGGTTTGCCGAGCACCGCGACGAGATGAACCGGTGCTTCGATAAGAACCGTGAGGACGTGAACGCCCGGTTTGCCGAGCACCGCGACGAGATGAACCGGCGCTTCGACGAGCAAAGGGCTGAATCTGAGAAGCGCTTTGCTGCCATCCTCGAAGAGTTCAAAGGGCTAGAGGTCAGGTTCACCAACGAGCTCAAAGGGATGGAGCTCCGGCTCACAGAAAAGATCACCAGCGAGAACAAAGGCTTGGAACTTCGGCTCACAGAAAAGATCACCAGCGAGAGCCGATAAGGGCGTAGGCGCTAAAGCTCAAAGCCGGCCCCACGAGGGGACCGGCCCTGAGAAAACTAGCCGTAGCTGGCTCCCCCGGTTGGTGTAATCGCCGGGGGAGCCGGTGTTTAACCAGCACAGTGCCACCCAGGCATAGCCGAGTTGGCCTCCCGATCACATGGCGGTAAAGGGCTTGATGCCTCCCGACAATCCGGGTAGCGTGCTAGGTGAAGTCCCTAGTCTCTGTCATGTGGCTAGGCCCATCAGAAACCCGCTTCGGCGGGTTTCTGTGCTTCATGCCCACGGCCTCGGTTTGTAGATCTTTCTCCCGCTTTCGTTGACGACGGGATTCGGTAGCTGCGATCTTCGAAGAATGCCCTCATCCAGCGTGCGCTTGTCCGAACTCCGGAGAACACGCTGTTGATTCCTCTGTTCGTGGGGATTGACGGTAATGACGGTGATACCTTCCCGCTCGGCGATGTCCACGGGAGCCTGGAGATCGCTGTCGTTGGACATCACGAGCGCCACGTCCATCTCATGGTGACACGAGTCCCTGACGAGGTATGCGGCCAGCGATGCGTCGGACCCCTTCTCCACGGTCCTCATGACTTCGACAAATTTTAGCTTGCCCTTCCTCAATTCCTTAGCAAGGGGCAGCCTCGCTGGAGACTCCTTGAATTGGCCCTTGTGAATTTCGATCTCTGAGTGTTCTTCTAGTGCCTGCAAGTAGACGCCCTGTCGCTGAGAGACGGTGCTGTCATTCAGCCTGTTTTTGGCGGGAGCGGTGAAGTACCGCACTGTGTTGATTTCGTGTCCGCCAAGCAGGTCTTGGGCTAAGGCGCGGTAGTCCAACCACTTCAGATGAGGGCGGTGTTTCAGCGCGCCGTAGTAAAAGTTGAATCCGTCAACATAGACATTGGCTCTAAGCATCGGTTCGTGAGCCAATGGTGCCCTCACCGCACGCAACTATGCGGCCTTGGCAGGGAGGGTGGGTGTCGAGCTTGGCCTCGATGCGGGCCAAGCGCTCCTCTTGGCCCTTGATCGCTACCTCCACCCGAACAAGACGTTCGCCGTGCAACAACAAGATTTGTTTCTCCCCTCCGTTTGGAGGGTTGGAGTGGGGGAAGCGTTCGACCTCACCATATCAGCGACAAACCACGCTGCAACACAACACACCGCCGTCTAACTTTCGGATCAACTGCAAAGTACACCCTTCAGGATTGGCTGAAGGCCGAGGTGGCCTCTTGGCCGGTTAGAGAGGTGCTGAGGAAACAAATCAGCGAGGTCGTCGAAAGCGAAGTCCGCAGGCAGCTCTTAGAGGCCAAACTCGAGGCTGCATAGCCAGCCGAAAGCCGAGCACGGTCGTCGGCCGCAGTGGGCGTAGGCGCTAAAGCTCAAAGCCGGCCCCACGAGGGGACCGGCCCTGAGAAAACTAGCCGTGGCTGGCTCCCCCGGTCGGCTTGTGGCCAGCTAGGGAGCTGGTGTTTGGCTCAACCTTAGTGGCTCCTACATTCGAATACAGGGACAATCCTCTAGCACTTCGCTCGTGGTTGCCCACGTTCTAGGATGGCGGGCTGTGGCTCGCGTGTTTTCGGGGATACAGCCGTCGGGCGGGATGCATTTGGGCAACCTATTGGGCGCACTGCGCAACTGGGTGGCCTACCAGCACGAGCACCAGGCGGTGTACTGCGTGGTTGATCTCCACGCCCTCACCACCGCTCCTGATCCGGCCGAGTTGCAGCAGAACACCGTGGCCGCGGCCACCCTGTTGATGTCGGTGGGCATCGACCCCGAGCGCTCCACGCTGTTTGTGCAGAGCGCAGTTAGCGAGCACGCCGAGCTGGCCTGGATGATGGAGTGCACCGTGGGCTTCGGTGAGCTGCGCCGCATGACCCAGTTCAAAGACAAGTCCGACCGCAGCGAGTTCGTGTCGGCCGGGCTGTTCACCTACCCCGCCCTCCAAGCCTCCGACATCTTGTTGTACGACACCGACCTGGTTCCCGTGGGCGACGACCAGCGCCAGCACATCGAGCTGTGCCGCGACATCGCCGAGCGGTTCAACCACCGCTACGGCGACACCTTTGTGGTGCCCGCCCACGTGATCCCCGAGGCCGGGGCCCGGGTGATGGACCTCCAGAACCCCGACGACAAGATGTCGAAGTCGCTGGAGTCGCCCGGCACCGTGGGCATCCTGGAAGACGCCGACGGCGTGGCCCGCAGGTTCAAGCGGGCGGTCACCGACAGCGACGGCGAGGTGCGCTACGACCCCGCAACCAAGCCGGGGGTGTCCAACCTGCTGGGCATTCTGGCCTCGGCCACCGGGCGGACGCCTGCGTCGGTGGCCGACGACTACGCCCAGTACGGGCCGCTCAAGGCCGACACCGCCGACGCGGTGAACGAGCTGCTGAACCCCATCCGAGACCGATACGCCGAGCTGTCGGCCGACCCCGCCGAGGTGGCCCGCCTGCTCGACGCGGGCGCCGACAAGGCCCGCCAAGTGGCCGCAGCCACCCTGGAGCGGGCCCGAACCAATGCCGGCCTGCTCCCCCGCTCCCCTGTCTCGTAGCTCGACTAGCCCATTAGGAGTCCGATGTCTGAGATAACCCCGTTCACCGTCGAGATATCCGACGCTGCTCTGGAAGACCTGCGCCGCCGCCTGCGCGACGCCCGCTGGCCCGACCAGATTCCCGGCGTCGGCTGGGACTACGGCGCCGACATGGGCTACATCCAAGAGCTGGCCCGCTACTGGGCCGACGAGTACGACTGGCGGGCGGCCGAGGCCGAGCTGAACGAGCTCAGCCACTACACCACCGACATCGACGGCCAGAACATCCACTTCATCCACCAGCGCTCGCCCCACGCCGACGCCTACCCGCTGGTGATCAGCCACGGGTGGCCCGGATCGGTGGTGGAGTTCCTCGACATCATCGGCCTGCTCACCCACCCCGACGACCCCGCCGACGCCTTCCACGTGGTGGCCCCCTCGCTGCCCGGCTACGGCTTCTCGGGGCCCACCGCGGATCGGGGCTGGGACACCCACCGCACCGCCAAGGCGTTCGCAGCGCTGATGGGACAGTTGGGCTATGAGCGCTATGGAGCCCAGGGGGGCGACTGGGGCTCGATGATCTCCCAGAACATCGGCCGCTACGACACCGACGGCTGCGAGGCCGTGCACGTGAACTTTCTGTTCGCCACCGCACCCGAAGGCGGCCCCGGCGAGCTCACCGAGGCCGAGCAGGCCGGGCTGGCCCGGGCCAACCTCTACTTCACCGAGGGGGCGGGCTACATGCAGATCCAGAGCACCAAGCCCCAGACCCTGGCCTACGGCCTCACCGACTCGCCGGTGGGCCAGCTGGCGTGGATCGCCGAGAAGTTCCTGGCCTGGACCGACAACGACGGCACCATCGAATCGGCGGTGAGCCGCGATCGCCTGCTCACCAACATCTCGCTGTACTGGTTCACCGCCACCGCCGGTTCGTCGGCCCGCATGTACTACGAAACCCTGCGCCCCGGCGGGCCCGGGCTGGGCGACCCGCTGGCCACCCCGCTGGGGATGGCCAACTTCCCCATGGAGATCATGCAGGCCCCGCGGGGCTGGCTGGAGGGCAACTACAACATCGTCCACTGGTCCGACATGGCCGAGGGCGGCCACTTCGCCGCCATGGAAGAGCCCGAGGCCCTCGCCCAAGACATCCGCCAATTCTTCCGCCGCTTCCGGTAGTTACCATTAGGTCAGTATGAAGCTGCCGTCGCTGCCTCGGGGGTTGGCTGCGGGGGCGGCTAGAGG
>VYDF01000150.1 GCA_009843565.1 Acidimicrobiia bacterium
TGCCGACATCCAGGAGGAGATGCTGGACGACCTGCGCAAGGCCATCAAGAAGGCCGAGTCCCCGGCCTGGATTATCACGGCGCTTCAGAATCTGCACGCCCAATACCCGGATGGCCAATCGCTCCGCTACCGTTCCAGCACCAACAACGAAGACCTGCCCTCCTTCAGCGGGGCCGGCCTGTACTCATCCAAGACCCAGCGCACCGAGGAGACGACCGCAGAAGGCATCGACAAGTCCATCAAGCAAGTCTGGGCCAGCTTATGGAATTATCGAGCCTTCTTAGAGCGGGATTTCCATCGCGTTGACCACAACACCGTGGTCATGGGCGTCCTGGTCCATCCCAATTACGACGACGAACTCGTCAACGGCGTCGCGGTCAGCTATGACCCCATCACCTTCCAAGACGACCTCCATTACGTCAATTCGCAAAAGGGCGAGGACCTGGTCACCAACCCGGAGGCCAACTCCCAGCCCGAGCAGCTGCTGCTGGGAAATACCGGCAAGGCTATGATCTTGTCCCAATCCAACCTGGTGACGGGAAACAAGCTCCTGATGACCGCCGACCAGATGGTTCAACTGCGTAGCTACCTTGACAAAATCCACAATCACTTCAAGACGCTCTACGGCGTCAAAGACGGCGAAGACTTCGCCATCGAGATTGAGTTCAAGATTACCGCGGCCAACAAGCTCGCCATCAAGCAGGCCCGCCCCTGGATCTTCCCCGAGCCGCTGGTGCTGGCGAAGCCTGAGGTAACCATTGCCCTCGGCTCGGCGCAGGCCGTCGAGAGCGGGACGATGGAGCTGACCGCGACACGCAGCGGCGGCATCCTGTCGACGCCGCTCACGGTTGACCTGTCCTGGAGCGAAACCCGGGCGATGCTGCCGGACAGCAATCCGGCCTCCGTGACGATCCCCGGTAATCAGACCAGCGCCACGATCACCGTTCCGCTAGACGATGATGAGGAAGACGAACATGAGAGCGAGGTGACCGTCAGCATCGTCGCCGACAGCGGCTACACCATCGGGAGTTCCGGCTCGGCGTCCGCCACCGTCACCGATAACGACCTGCCGTCAATCGGGGTGAGCCGCGCCGCGGGAACGGTCACGGAAGGATCGCCGGTTGTCTTCAACTTCACCCGCTCGGGCAGTGTCCTGGAGCAGTCGCTTTCGGCGAACATCACGGTCACCGATTCCGGCAGCCGGCTTGATGGTGCCGCGCCCACCACGGTCACCTTCCCGGCCGACAGCGCAGCCGCTTCCCTATCGCTCCCGACCGCCAACGACGGGGTTTGGGTGGCCTCGAGCGATGTCACCGTCCAGATTGACGCTGACAGCGGCTACGGCATCGATGGATCGGGGAAAGCCAAGGTCACCATCAACGACGACGACCCGCGCCCCCCAACACCGCTCTTTGTCGCCAACCACCAGCCACAGGCTGGAAAATATTATCTTCTGAACACTTATTTCAGTGACGTCAGAGGCGATTTGACCGTGGTCGTCAGCGGGCCTGACAAGAGGCACTTCATCGACCATGCCAACAATGCCCAGTTCATCTTCTTTTATGCGCAGCGGTATGACCGTCCTGCTGACGCCAATCAGGATGGGGTGTACGAGATTGATATCACTGCGTCGGCCAGTCGCGGTGGAACCACGAAGGTGCGCCTGCGCTTCACCGTGACCAACGGCGAACTGGTATCCCTCGCGAAGCAGCACTGGGACCAGCTCAGCCAGGAAAAGCGTGCCGACCTCCTGCCGGAGGCAGACAGCGGACGGCTCAGGCCAAATTTCGCGAACCTCGTAGACGACATTAAGGCCAGTGTGCTGCGGCTCGCCCGGCAAGGACTGCTTCCTTCGCCAGGCCCCACGATCAGCATTTCCGGCGGCGGCGACATCACCGAAGGCGGCGACGCCACCTTCACCATTACCGCCAACCCAGCGCCGGCTACCCCTCTCCACGTCAGAGTGACTGTGTCCCAGACCGGTGACTATGGCGCAACCACGGGGTCGCAGACGGTGACCATACCCACCGGCGGCAGTTACACGATGACCATCGCCACCACCGACGACGACGTGGGCGAACCCGACGGGGCAGTTAAAGCCACCGTTGCCCAGGGCAACGGCTACGTGGTGTCATGGGGGAACGGCGCGGCGACAGTGGCGGTATCCGATGATGACGACACAGACCCGGAGATAACCATCAGCGGCGGCAGCGGCGTCACCGAGGGCGGGACGGCATCGTTCACCATCAGCGCCAGCCCGGTGCCGGCCAGTCCCATCACCGTCAATGTCGGCGTGTCTGAGGACGGCAATTGGGGAGCTGCGGGCGCGACCACAGTCAGCGTCAGTGGAGCTTCGACGGCCTACACCATCACCACCGGCGACGACCTGGCGGACGAGTCGGATGGTTCGGTGACGGCGACGGTGCAGTCGGGCGACGGGTACACCGTCGGCGACGCGTCGTCGGCATCGGTGGGCGTCGCCGACGACGACGTGCCGGCAATCACCATCAGCGGCGGCAGTGCCATCACCGAGGGCGGGACGGCATCGTTCACCATCGGCGCCGACCCGGTGCCGGCCAGTCCCATCACCGTCAATGTCGGCGTGTCCGAGGACGGCAATTGGGGAGCTGCGGGCGCGACCACGGTGACGGTTAGCGGCGCGTCTGCTAGGTACACGGTCACCACTTCTGATGATGAGGTGGACGAGGCGGATGGTTCGGTGACCGCGAAGGTGCAGTCCGGCACTGGCTACACGGTGGGCACGCCGTCGGTGGGCACGGTGAATGTCGCGGATGACGACGACCCGCCGGCGGGCAAAGGCGACACCCTGACCGTGTCGGTCTCCGACCTCTCAAAGAACGGCCGCCCCGGCGAGTTATTCGAATTCACAGTCACCGCCAGCGACGCCGCGCAATAAGTCGTCACCGTCAACTACAGGCTCAGCAGGGCGGTCCTCACCACCAGTTACTCTTCTGCCTCGTCGGCTCCGACGACCCGTCCGCAGGCGGCCATTTGTGCCTGTACCTCAATCCCTGGGAGAATGGCACCGTCACCAACGGCCAGGTCACCATCGCCGCAGGCAAAAGCACCGCCACCTTCTGCGTCTGGGTTTCCCACACCGTCCCCGCCTCCCACAACCTGTGGATCTTCGACAGCCTCACCGACGCGCAAGGCGGCAAATCGATCACCAGCGACAATGCCAGCACACAAGAATCACCGAAAAGCCCACCCAGGGAATCGGCCCTGGCCAGTGGAGACGGCGCGGTAGGGCGGTAGCGAGCGCGCGTATGGAGACTCTCAGCTCCCGCCAGGGCGGCTCTAGGGCCGGTGTGGCGGCCGTGTTGGAGGGAGGTTGGTAGGGAGGGTAGATTGTGGCGGTGAGGAAGCGAGCTGAGGTCAGGTTCAAAAAGAGGTTTATTGTTCGTGCGCTTTTCGTGGTGGCCGCGGCTGCCGCCTTGGGCCCCGGCGTTCCCAGCGCCTCGGCCGCCGAGGGAGAGAAGGTCGCGCTGGAGTGCGAACTGGTCGGCGGGCTTGTTGACTGCACGTTCATCACTGCTGGCGGGCAGCAGGATTTGGAGGGGGAGTCTTTCACCGTCGATGCGGGCGGGGAGGTGCTGGTTGTGACGGTGACAAACCCGAGCATCCGTAGCAGCGTTAGCTGCGGCAACACTGAGGGCACTTGCTGGGGGTTCATAACTACCCCACAGCTGCCCCCCGTCGCCGCCACTGCTGAGGGAGACGCCGACGGCTTGGGGTTGTACCCGTGCGTCGGCGACCCGGCGTACACCTGCGCGGCCGAGGCCCCCACCGGCCCTGGTGTAACCGCGATTCACAACGACGGTGCGACGGTGACGCTAGATCCGGGCAACAACGGCGCTGACGACGGCGACAAACGGCACGACTACAACGCCAGCGAGCCAGCTGGTAGCCGACAGCAGGCCCAGGCTAAAAGAGACGTGCTAGACGCAATCAGCAGCATTCCCGAAGGCGAAATGGCCGTGATCACTGCGGCGAACGGTTACCAGTCATCCGCGCAGCAGGAGAACGCCTTCAGCCTTGAGCAACAGCTCTGGGAAAGGGGCCAGCCCTATATGGTCTGCTTTGATCCAATAACCTACACCGTCAATGGCGAAGAGGTTACCGTCCAACCCGACTGTGTGATCATCACCCCCAATTAGCCCCGCTTCCCAGGATCGGCCCCTGCGGGGTTCTGGCCGGGTCGCCCAGGTCCGAATGGCCCGAGCCCCGCACAGCACCGCCCAACGATTGGGGCGACGGCGAAGGAGCCTCTTCGAGAGCCCCGCCGTTCCATTCCGCGGGGGTCACGCGCACTTGTCTCCGGCGATGGGGCCGCTATGGCCCGTCAAGCCCGCCCCAGCTCAAGACCCTCGGGGTTCGATGCCGGGCCAGCCGCTAACATCAGAGAATTAGACCACCGCGCCGGGCTGGCTCACGTGGGTCCGGGGTTCGATGCCGGGCCGGCCGCTAACATCAGGGCCGTGGCCAACCACGTCTCAGCTCCGCCCGAGTGGTTCGACGTCGCTGTAGCCGCTGGCGAGCCGGGCCGTTTCCGCTACACCTGCGGTTGCCACTACCGTACTAGGGGCCAAGACAACCTCCGGACCCACCGATGCCCCAGAAGCCAGAGACGCCGAGAGTGCGCCGGGGCTGTCCAAGTCGCCAAAGCCTGACAGCGCCGGCGCGCCCGGGCTCCGCAACGGCCTATAGGGGTGAAAGCCCGGTTTGGCGACCGAGGGGGTGTCCGAGCACCGGGCCGGGGCCGAATCGGGCCGCTGGGGGACAGCGCGGTCTAAGCCCCAGCGGCCGCCGTTGCCGACCCTGTTGTAGCGGGGATTGCGGCCGCGGTGTCGCCAGCGATCGGCGGCGAACCGCCCGGCCTCCCATCGGCGCGTGTCCCAGCAGCTCATGGCCCTCGTCGCAACGACCAACTGGCCCCCATGCCATCCCAGCGGTGCTGGGTCGCCCGCCGGTCCAGGCTGTTCGTGATCCCCACATTCCTGGTCTGGCCGCCCCAGCCCCGAAGCGAATATCCGTAGACCGGCATCTCCTCTGCACCCTCATCACCCAGCACGCCTTCAACGGTATCGCTGCAGGCCGCTTCTTGGGTCCCACCCACTACCACATCCGGCGCCATGCGCAGAGGTGGGCCGAAGAGAAGTCCGAGGCATTCGAGTTGCTCGCCGGGATCAACACCACCGATTAAGACCTCGCCTCCGTTGTATCCGAATTCCGATCCAAGGGCGATCAGTAGCCGGCGTCGTTTGCCCATGCGGTGCTGGCGTGAGTACGATGCTATGCCCGTATTGGCGGCGTCGGCCTAGGCGGTCAGCAGGGCTGCGGTGACGATGCCGACGCCGTCACGGAGGCGGTAGGCCCCTTTGCCGGTTGTGGTGACGGCCGCCGACGAGCAAGGCGTTGCCGAGCCGTTCGGCAAGCGTCAGCCTCGAAAGCCCAGGTCGTTCGAAGGGGCCTGGAGGCGCTGCAACCCTCAGCGCGACCTTGAGAACGACCTAGTGCCGCCAGCGCGCTCCCTCAACCCCTGGTTCCTGTGACCGCCAGCGCGTTCCCTCGACTCCCTGAGCTGTTGGAGGATTCGCAAGCCCTCGGGTAGCCATGTCGAGGCCCTGGGCGCGCAGGTTCTCTGGAGCGCTCTACCAAGGCCCGGGAGACGTGGTGGGTGCTGAAGCCCGATCCTCGATTGCGAAGGTCTTCGCCAACAGGCGTGTTGGCCCCCAACTGGGCCTTCGCGAGCGCGGGCGGTGACGCGTTTTCGGACTCGTCTGCATCATAGGGTGAGGACGACTCAGCGAGTCGCGTTTCCCCTGAGGGACGTTCAACATTACAAGCGGGCGAAAAGACTTATCCGGCAGTAGTGCCGGATAATGGCAAGGCAATGGAGGAGTCGCTCCTGCTTTAGGCCAAAATAGGGTAAAGACAGGGATAATTGCACTTTGCGCCAAGAGAACGATTCTCCACCTTACAAGCGGGCGATATTTTATTATCATTTATGCTGTTTACGCTTGGATGCACGTGTCGAGTGGATTGGAGGTGGCTCTGGTGAGTCGTATTGATGTGGTGCACAGGGCGGATGGGGTTTCGATCACGTTGGCCAGCCACGGATTCTCGATGAGCGTCGAGTTGTCGCCGTCGGAGGCTGACGATCTTGTCGAGCAGTTGATCCTGCTGCAGTCGCAAGCCGCCGATGCGGGCGCCCGTACCGGTATCGGCCGCCGGGTGCCCGACGGTCCGGTCGAGGCCAAGGCTGGGGCCGGTTGTTGAGCGGTTGGCGCTTGCAGACGGGCGGATGAGCGAGGTCGGATTCTTCTGAGTTGGGCGCTTTGGGGGTCTGGGCAATCTGGCTTTGCCCGCCTCCGCGGGCCGCGTTATGGGAGGGCGGAATTCCTCTGGTCCGTGCTGGTCTGCTGCCGGTTATGCTCTTAGTACGCGGCTTTGGCTGGAAGCAGGGAGATCGCCAGTGGTCTGGAGGCGTTTGTTGAACGGGTTCTGGTGTCGGCCTCATGCTGGGGGTCGATGTCGGTTTGATTGGAGGCGGTGGTGAGCGGGGTCGTTGTTGAGCGCGGTCCTGATGGCACGTCGCTGGGTTTCGTCAGAGGCGGTATTTCGGTGAGTGTGCTGCTGACCCCTAAGCAGGTGGACGAGCTTGTCACGAAGCTGGTCGGACGCTCCGAGAGTGAAGCGCGGAGGCCTGTCGGTACGGTCGATGCGGGCCTGCCCAGGGTGCGGCGGCGCGCCGAGCGGATGGACAGGGGCGCGGCCGCGGTGCTGCCGTTGATCGACGGCGGGGTTCTTCGTGTGGGCGAGGTGTTGACGATGCGCTCGGCCGGTTCCGAGCATTCCGCGGCGATCCGCGAGGACGGGTCGTTCGATCTCGACGGCCATATCGAGAGGTCGCCGACTGAGGCCGCGACCTACGCGGCGCAGGCGCCGAGGTCGGGGTGGCGGATTTGGGTAAACGATGCTGGCGAGTCCCTGGAGGACTTGCGCTGGCGACTTCGTGGAGCGGAGTTCCGCGACGCCGACGGCAACGAGAACAAGACGGTCCAGTTGTGGGTCGAGTTCTGTATCAGAAAGAGGCTCAAACCCGGCATGGACAGGCCCGGTACCATCGCCGCGTTCTTCAGCGAAAGCGGACTAGAGGACATCGACGAAGCCCGCGCCGCGCTCGCCCAGTGGTTCGCCTGTTGCATTGACCAGAAGTGGTCCCGCGCCGCCTGATGGCCTCGCGCCCTGCCCGCAGGACTCTCCGGGCAGCCTGACCTCCGGCCATTCGATTGACAAGTTATCCGCTCGCTTGTAATTGCGCTTTAGAGAGTTTAGGTGGAAATGCCCGTTCATCTCTTGCTGCTGCCGTGCAGCGTCGATTGCCCCTCGGGGCGGCAAGAGCAGGGCATAGTGGGGCACTGTCAAGACGTCTAAGGTCAACAGCCCTGGTTGACTAGTTAGTTCTAGATCGGCGACCGGCTTGTCAGCGGCGTCGGGTAGGCTGATTGGAGCAGCTCCTCCAGTGTGATTCAAGGCTTCGAGCTGTAGCCGCCAACACCGGGGCTGAGGGCCCTGCACTACCCAAAAGCCCACGAGCGGCTCCGATTTTTTTGTCGCCCGCTCGTAACTTATTCTTGGGGGAAGTATGAGGCAACGAGTAGGCACACTAGCGATTGCTGCGGCGGTTGCAGTCGCTGTGGCCGGCTGCGGCGGGGAGGCCCCAGCCGAGCCGATTGAAGGCGCCACTGGCAGGGGAGGCTCGCCTGTGGTAGCCCTGTCGCCCGCCGCCGAGCCAGCTGAACGCGGGGGGCCGGCGGATCACGAGGATGGCAGGGCCGGCGTGGGCTCCGGTCCCCCGGCCCGCGCAGAGCCGGTCCCGACCTCTGCGCCCACCCCGCCGGGGAACCCGGTGCTGCCGCCGCAGGAGCCGGTGGAAGTCGTCCCGGAGCCGCTGGTATGCGATCCGGTGGAGGTTCACGGCGAGCCGCACGATACGGAGCCCGTCGATGCCGACGGGGACGGCATCGACGACATCTGCATCTACCTCGGCGACGCCGGGCACACCCACGACACCGAACCGGCGGTGACCGCCCCTGAGCCAGGTCCAATTGAGTCCGCAGCAGAGGTATCTGTGCGGATCGACCGGCCCGACGAGGGGTGCGCCGAGTTGGAGTCTGGCGGCTGGGACTGCCCCGAGGACCAGACTCAGACCCCTGTGCTGCCCACTCCGGAGCCGACGGTGGAGGCGTGGGGCGGCGGCGGCACCGGCTGGCACTGGGACGGCCACGGCCGGCCGGTGGCCGAGCGGGTGTGGACCCAGACCGAGACCGGCAGCCCGTGGCCCCCCGCGGGCGAGGGCCAGGCCGAGCTGGACTGGATGACCCAGTGCATGCGAGAGCGCCGCGAGTTCGCCTCTGAGATGGTGCGCCGGGGATGGGTTCCGGAGTCGGCTGCGTCCCACGAAGCGGGTGCGCGTGACTGCTCGGTCTACCTGTCGGAGGCGTGGGGGCCTGTTGTGCTCGACAGCAGGGACCGGGATTGCGTGCTGGAGGCGCTGCTGGCCAGAAACGTCCGCACCATCTCGGGGGTGAACCGCTCCCACACCATGTGGGACTGCCCGACGGGGCCCGACGGCACCGACCCCGACCCGCTTCGGCCCTTCGAGGCCCGCTGCGACGAGTTGGTAGCCCGGCTAGCGGCAGCGGGCCACGACACAGAACTGGTGCGGCACTGGTGCGCCAGTCCCGCCTCCAACCCCTACGGGCAGCCGGGAGGCCCTCTGCCAGATCGCGACTCGGCCGACCCGTGCAACTCGCAGCGGTACGCGGCCAAGAACCTGCGCGAGGTGTACTTGCTTGCTGTCGGCCAAGACGGGCAGTCGGCTCGCTACGATTGGAGGCCCTGCTAGATGCCCCGGTACGGGAACGGGAGTGCTCTGCGGCTGTCGCAGCGGTATCTCGCGGTGGTGCTCGCAGTGTTCGCGGTGCTCACCACCGCCCACCAGTGCGAGGACAACGACGGCAATCCCATAGCCCACGACCACTGCTGGGACGGGTCCGAGGCACTGCCGGGCGGGTGCCCTCCGAGGCCCACACCGGTTCCGACGCCGCAGCCAACACCCGAGCCCACACCGGTTCCGACGCCGCAGCCCACGCCGCAGCCCACACCGGCCCCGACGCCGCAACCAACACCGCAGCCCACCCCGGCCCCGACACCGCCACCACCACCAGAGCCCACGCCGGTTCCGCCGCCGGAGCCGCCGGTGGAGGTCGCGGTG
>VYDF01000070.1:0-4543 GCA_009843565.1 Acidimicrobiia bacterium
GGCCAGAGTGGAGCGCGAGTGGGCGAGTATCGGCATCTGACGGTAGCTCCAGTGGGCGGCTGCATCGGCGCGGAGATCGGCGGGGTGGACCTGCGGGAGGACCTGGCCGATGAGGCGGTGGCCGAGATTCGACGGGCATGGCTGGACCATCTGGTGGTGTTCTTCCGGGATCAGCCTCTGACCCCCGCCCAGTTCTCGGCCTTCGCCCGTCTCATCGGCACCCCCGGCCGATACCCGTTTGTGCCCGGCATGCCCGACCACCCCGAGATCATCGAGGTCAAGAAGCTGCCCCACGAGACCGTCAACTTCGGCGGCATCTGGCACAGCGACACCGCCTATCTGGAACAGCCGCCCATGGCGTCGATGCTGCTGGCCCGGGAGGTGCCCGCGGCCGGGGGCGACACCGAGTTCGCCAACATGTACGCCGCCTTCGAAGCGCTGTCCGACGGTTTGAAGGGTTTTCTGCGGGGCCTGCGGGGTGTCAACAGCTCAGCGCTGGCCGACGTGTCCAAGACCCGAGAGGACCGCATCGCCGATGCCGCCGAGGCCGGATACGACGCGGGCGAGGACTATGAGGCAGTTCATCCGGTGGTTCGCACCCATCCGGAGACCGGCCGCCAGTCGCTGTACGTCAACGTGGCCCACACCGCCCGATTCGAGGGCATGACTGAGGAAGAGAGCCAGCCCCTGCTGCGGTTTCTCTTCGCTCACCAATCCAAGCCCGAATTCACTTGCCGGTTCCGCTGGGAGGCGGGCTCGCTGGCGTTGTGGGACAACCGCTGCGCCATGCACAACCCCATCAACGACTACCACGGCCAGCTCCGGGTCATGCACCGCATCACCTTCGAGGGGGATGTTCCCCGCTAGAGATTTCCTTCGCAATCAGGGAGACTTCCACCATGTGGCATGAGGAACGGGTGTTGATCGACGGGGAGTTGCGGAGCGCGGACGGGGGTGGCGTATTTGAAACGGTGAACCCTGCCACTGAGGAGGTGCTCGGGGTGGCGGCCAATGCCACTGATGCCGACGCAGTGGCCTCTGTAGCTGCCGCCCGGCGAGCATTCGACACCACCGACTGGGCCAGCAACCACGAGTTCCGGGCTCGGTGCTTGCGTCAGTTCCACGCGGCGTTGGAGAACCATCTGGAAGAAATGCGGGAATTGACCGTGGCCGAGGTGGGTTCTCCGGTGATGCTCACCTACGGCGGCCCGCAGCTCGAGGCCCCGGTGGCCTCGGTCAAGTGGGTGGCCGACATGCTGGACGGCTACCAGTGGACCCAGGACCTCGGGGAGATTGAGGCCTACGGGGGCAATCACCGGCGGTGGATCGAGCGGGAACCGGTGGGGGTGGTGGCCGCCATCACCGCCTACAACTTCCCGGTGCAATTGAACTTGGCCAAGTTGGCCCCGGCGCTGGCTGCCGGCAACACCGTGGTGTTGAAGGGGGCGCCGGACACGCCGTGGTCGGCGCTGGCTCTGGGCCACATGATCGCCAATGAGACCGACATCCCCCCCGGGGTGGTCAACATCTTGAGTTCGGCGGAGAACTCGGTGGGCCAGGTGCTCACCACCCATCCCGACGTGGACATGGTGACATTTACCGGCTCCACTGCCACCGGTCGAAAAATCATGGCCTCGGCCAGCGCCACGGTGAAGAAGACCTTCTTGGAGCTGGGGGGCAAGAGCGCCTACGTAGTGTTGGACGACGCCGACATCGAGGCTGCGGGCGCCATGAACGCGTTCATGATCTGCACCCACGCCGGGCAGGGATGTGCCATCGCCACCCGCCTGGTGGTGCCCGCAGCCATGGCCGATGCCGCGGCCGAGGTGGTGTCGGCCACGCTGGCTGCCATTCCCTACGGCGATCCCACCGACCCCAGCATGATGATGGGGCCGCTCATCAACGCCGCTCAGCGCGACAAGGTGCACAAGCTGGTATGCGACGCCCGGGACCAGGGGGCCAAGCTGGTGACCGGGGGCAAGCGCCCCGACCACCTGCCGGTGGGCTACTACTACGAGCCCACCCTGCTGGCCGGGGTGGGCGAGAACGACCTGGTCGCCCAGGAGGAGGTGTTCGGACCGGTGCTGGCCATCATCGGTTACGAGGGGGGCGACGACGAGGCGGTGCGGATTGCCAACAACTCCATCTACGGTCTGTCGGGCGCGGTGAGCAGCGCCGACCCTGAGCGGGCACGGTCGGTGGCTCGGCAGATTCGCTCGGGCACGATCAGCGTGAACGGAGGCCTGTACTACGCCCCCGACGCGCCCTTTGGGGGCTACAAGCAGTCGGGTATCGGTCGGGAGATGGGCGTGGCCGGATTCGAGGAGTTCCTCGAGATCAAGACGCTGGCCGAACCCGCCGCCTGAGCGGCAGAGACAAGCCGGCATGAGCGTAAGGGGGCAGGGGGCCAGTATCCCGGCCATGGCCTCTGAGGCTGCGGCCCGCTTCGCCGATACCCCTGCGGTGGTAGAGGGCGACACCGTGCTCACCTACGCCGAACTGGGGGAGCGAGTCGACAAGGCCGCTGCGGCCATGATGGCAGCCGGGGTGCAGGCTGGCGATCGGGTGGCGATATGGGCTTCCAACCGCTCGGAGTGGATCATCGCCGCACTGGGGCTTCAATCTGCGGGTGCCGCGTTGGTGCCGGTGAACACCCGATTCAAGCCCGCCGAAACCGCCTACATCCTGGCTCGCAGCGGAGCCCGGATGTTGGTGGTCGAGGCCGGGTTCGCAGGCATTGAGCCCGCAGGACTGTTCCAGCACCTTGGCGAAGACTTGTCTTCTTTGGAGCAAGTCGTGGTTATTCCACCGGCCGAGCCCGACGAAGCCCTATCTATCGGGGTGTCGTGGGTTGATTTTCTGACCGCGGGCGAGTCGGTAGCGCCTGACGCAGTCCGAGCCCGGCGGCAGGCGGTGGATGCTGACCAGATCGGCGACATCTTGTTCACGTCGGGCACCACCGGTGTCCCCAAGGGCGTGATGATGAGCCACGGCCAAACCCTGCGCCAGTTTTCCGACTGGTGCGACTTCGCCGATCTGCGCCAGGGCGACCGATATCTGATCATCAACCCCTTCTTTCACATGTTCGGCTACAAGGCTGGCTGGCTGGCCTGTTTGCTCAGGGGAGCGACGGTATACCCGGTGCCGGTATTCGACGTCGACCGGGTGCTGGACCTGGTGGAAGCCGAGCAGATCACCGTGCTTCCCGGTCCTCCCACCGTCTACCAGACTGTCTTGGATCATCCCGCTCGCACCGGCCGTGATCTGTCTAGCTTGCGGGTGGCGGTAACCGGGGCGGCAGAC
This sequence comes from Acidimicrobiia bacterium, assembly GCA_009843565.1. GTDB lineage: Bacteria > Actinomycetota > Acidimicrobiia > Acidimicrobiales > Bin134 > Poriferisocius. The sequence continues at coordinate 3,304 of VYDF01000070.1, forward strand.
ATCCCGGTGGAATTGATTCGCCGAATGCAGGAGGATCTGCCATTCGAGCGGATCTGTACCGGCTACGGCCTCACCGAAGCCGGAACCTGCACCGGAACGCAATCCGGCGACGACCCCGAGACCATCGCCACCACCGTGGGCCGGGCCATGCCCGACTTGGAAGTTCGGGTGGTCGACGGCGACCGGGAGGCGGCCCCTGGAGAGACCGGCGAGGTGTTGGTGCGGGGTTTCAGCGTTATGGCCGGCTATTTCGACGCCCCTGAGGCCACTGCCGAGGCCATCGATTCCGACGGATGGCTCCACACCGGAGACTTGGGGACGATGGATGACCGGGGTTACTTGAAGATCGCCGGACGGATCAAAGACATGTTCATTGTCGGGGGATTCAACGTCTATCCCGCCGAGATCGAGAACAGGCTGCTCGGCCATCCCGATGTGGCCCAGGCCGCAGTAGTGGGGGTGCCCGACGAGCGTTTGGGGGAGGTGGGGCGGGCGTTCATCGTGCCCCAGGCTGGAGCAGCCCTCAACCCTGAAGAGTTGATCGCCTGGTGCCGGGAGCGTATGGCCAACTACAAGGTGCCCCGATCAGTGGTGCTGCGGGAAGCGTTTCCCCTCAACGCCACCGGCAAGGTGATGAAAGACGAGCTGTTGGCCGGTTCTTAGCCCTCGGCCTCGGAAGGGAACCCCTTGCCTTCGAGTTCGGGGTCGAGGGGCAGGTCGAAGCAGTTGAACGCCACCGCAAGGGTGTCGTAGGCACCGATGGTGAACAGCAGGTCCATCACTTGGCGGGTGTCGAATGCCTCGGCCAGCTCACTCCACGTGCCGTCCGACCATCCGTGGTTGTGGTGGAGCTCGTCTACTGCCCGCAGCACCAAAGCGTCTTCGGATGCCCATCCGTCAACTGATTCGACGGCGGTGTGATCGATCTCTACGTCGGTAAGGCCCACTTCGAGTGCGGAAGCCGCATGCTGGACCCATTCGTACTCGCTTCGGCGCCGCCAAGCCACCCGCAGCACTGCCAGCTCTACGACCCGCTCCGACAAGGTGTTGAAATAGAGCAGGTGGCGATTGAACTCCATGAACGCCTTGGCCAGCTCGGGATAGTGGGCCATCACCGACAAAGCGTTGTTGGGCCGACGAACCTGTTGTTTGCGGTCGGATTTGCGCTTGTCGTAGGTGGAGCCTGCCGGAGGGCGCATGGGTTCCATGGCCGCAAAAGCCTCGGGAGTCCACTCTGGCA
>VYDF01000070.1:4553-9292 GCA_009843565.1 Acidimicrobiia bacterium
GGAGTCCTCTCAGGCAACTCCAACGGTGCGATGCGAGGCCTCATGGCCGGGTTTTCAGGCTTCTCGGTCGAGCCGCTCACTCGATCCTCCTTGGACTTCTTCCGGGATGGTAACCGACCCTTGAACGGCAAAGACCGGCGTCACCACTATCTCGTCGGGTGCTGTCTGGTATGAACGGGGCAGCGTCAGGCTGCGAGGAGTTGTTGTGCGCATAGGACTGATGATCGGGCCGGAGCGGCGTCGGTATGCCACCAAGACGGCCGGGATGATCGAAGCCGCTCAGGAAGCCGAGGATGGAGGGTTCGCTTCGGTTTGGATCCCGCAGATCCCCGACGAGTTCGACGCCATGACCGCGGCCGCGCTGATCGGATCGGCCACTTCCTCGGTTGAAGTGGGCACCGCGGTGGTGGTGGCCCAAACCCGACACCCCATCGCCCTCTGCCAGCAACTGCTGTCGGTGCAATTGGCCTGCGAGGGAAGGTTCACCCTCGGCCTGGGCCCGTCGCACCACTGGATCGTGGAAGACATGCTGGGGCTGTCCTATGATCGGCCCGCAGCCCAGGTCCGTTCGTACCTCGATGTATTGGACCAGGCGCTGGCCGGTCCCGGGCCGATTCTGGTCGACAACGAGTACTTCCACATCGACAACCCGCTCGACATCACCGACCAGGCCGACACCCCGGTGCTGTTGGCCGCGCTGGGGCCGGTCATGCTGCGGCTGGCCGGGGCCCGCACCAATGGCACCGTGTTGTGGCTGGCCGACGAGCGGGCCATTGGCGAGTTCATTGCCCCTCGGATCAACGACGCCGCCGCCGAAGCCGGTCGCCCCCCGCCTCGGATCGTGGCTGGAGTGCCCGTGTGCCTGTGTGCCCCCGGCGAAGTGGACGCGGCCAAAGGCCGGGCCGAGCGCCTTCTGGCCGAGGCCGAGGTGTCCCCCAACTACCAGCGGCTGTTGGATCGGGGCGATGCCCAAGGGGTGTCCGACATCATGGCGGTGGGCGACGAATCCGCCGTCTTGGCCCGACTGCGGTCGTTCGCCGACGCCGGAGTCACCGACATTTCGGTGCGGGTTCTGCCCATTGGAGACGGCCGCGATGAATTGGTCGCCTCCAGCCAGCGCACTCGGGAATTCTTGGCCTCGTTGACCCCAGACCTATAAAAGCTGGGCTCGGCCTGCGTCTTCTATGACGCCAGGGGGCGGCCGAAGGGGAGGGAATCTTGCCAGGTGGCGAGAAAGGCCTCGGCTCGGTAGGCGGCAGCCAGAAAAAGGCCGTCGGGATGGTCGGCGATCTCTTCGAGAGAAGCGGTGATCTTGGCGGCTGCGTCAGCGGCGATGACCCCGGGAGTGGAGTCGCCGGTGGGCCACCAGGCGAAAAGGGGGCCGGCGGTGGAGATGAAGTCGGGGACCACGGTGGTGCCAGCCCGGCCGAGGATGGCCAGCGCCCGGGCGGTGACCGGTATTGGGCCATAGGGGACCAGGGTGCCCACTTGGAGCTGTTCGGCCAAGGCGTGATCAACCGCACCCATCTTGGCCCCGGCGAACAGCACGTCGGCTTGGCCGTTCATTTCCACAATCGTTCCGCCCCGATCCTCAACCGCAATTGTCAGGGCGTCGCAAATTGGTCCCGAGCCTTCGATGGCCGCGGTGCGGCCGTCCAACTCGCCGGCCGCAGTTGCTGCCGCGGCCACCACCCCGGCAACTGCTGCTTGATCAGCCACATCGCCGATCGCTATTCGGGGATCAGCCTGGGCCAGCGACTCCAGAGCGGTTCGGGGCACCCGGGTGCCCGGCTCGGGGAGAAAGCTCACGTAGGCCCCCATAGGAGCGATCTATGAGGCGAACTTGTCAACCGCATCGGCTCGTTCGTCGTCAACGGCGTTGATCCCCGCTGAGGCTCCGCTGCGCCGCATCTCAAAGGTGGCGAAGGCGTAGGTCATCGACCGAGCCAGATCGCTGGCCCCGCCGGGAAGGATCTTGCGGGCCGACCGGACCATGCCCACCGACTCGGGCGCGTCGGCCAAGTCGAACACGATGAAGGCGTCGACCGTTTCGAGTTTCTCTATGGGCAAGACCTGCTCCCCGCTGGGTCCGTAGTCGGCAAAAGCCGACTGTGTCGTTCTAGTCGTCTGAGGAGGGGTCGTCCTAGTCGTCTTCCGCGCCGGGAGGAGAGGACTCGTCATTCTCGCGGTCCAGTCCGGCCACGATTTCCTTTACTCGCACCTCGGCGTCGTTGATCCGCCCCCGGCACACTCGGATCAGCTCGGCAGCCCGCTCGACTTTGGCCGCCAGCACGTCGATGTCGATGTCCTCGGCCTCCAGCTCACCCAGAATCTGCTGAAGCTCGCTCAACGCGTCGGCGTAACCGATCTGTTCAGTGCTCATCGTCTCGTGCTCCTCAATTGTCTTCTGAGACCGTGCTGTGCAATTCGCCTTCGGCCAGGGTGGTCACCAAATCGTCGCCTTCGGCCAGTGTTGCCGGGTCGCGCACAACTTTGCCGCTATGGCGGGTGATCGACCAACCGCGGGCCAAGATCGCCCGGGGATCGAGCAGGCGCACCCGACCTTCCAGGTTGTCTAGTTCTTTGACTGCGGCTCTCGGAATCCTCTGGGCGTGTCCGGTCATGGCTGATGTCCTCTGCTCCAAAGTGCGGCGGCCGTGGAGAATTGTTGTCGAAGCCCGATGGCGCATTGCTCCGGCGCAATTGTCGATTCGACGGGTCTCGTGGCGAGTTCGGATCTCGGCCAGGTCTCGGAACCGGGTGGCCCGGCCCTGAAGGAGGGCGTCTGCCCGATGCAAATGGGCCTCGGCGGTTCGGGCCGTGGTCTGGCTCAGCGCCAACAGCCGCTGGTCGGAGTGGACCAGCAGCCGTGTGGCCCAGTCGGAGATGCCAGTCCAGGTCTGCTCAGCGGCTTCAAGGTGGGCTCGGGCCATGGTCACGATGAACACCGCCGCGGCGGTGGGTGTCTTCTGGGCCTCGTGGGCCACCTCGTCAATGATGGTCCGGTCGATCTCGTGGCCCACCCCGGTGACAACCGGTACCGGAGCGTTGGCGACGGCCCGGGCCACCTCCTCGCTGTCAAAGGCCACCAGATCGGTGCGGGCCCCACCCCCTCTTACCACCGCGATCACGTCCACCCCGGCTCGACCCACGGCTCCGATGGCCGCAGCGACAAGCGGGGGCGCGTCGGTTCCCTGCACGGGGGTGTCGGCCAACAGAACCTCCCAGGCCAGGCCGCTGTTCACCAGTTCGTCGCAGAAGTCGTGGTGGGCGGCGCTTCCCTTGGAGGTGACCAGTCCGATCCGCAGCGGGGCCACCGGCAAGGGCACGTCCTGGTTCTTGGTCAACAGACCCTCGTCACGCAACTTCTCCAGCAGGCGCAGCCTCTCGGCTTCCAGCTCACCCAGCGTGAAGTTGGGGTCGATGCCCGACATGTACAGCTGGAGCCGTCCCCCGGGAGGCCAGAAGTCCAGCTTGCCCTGGATGCGGACCTTCATGCCGTCTTCCATGGCCATGCCGCCGTGGCGGCGCAGGGTGTCTTCTACCCGCTCACGGTTGAACCGAAACAGAGCCACCGACACCGATGCCTCGGGCTGTTTGCCAACGCCGTTGTCTGGGTCGGGCTCCACCAAGTCGAAGTACACATGCCCACTGCGGGCCCGGCTCAAGTTGCGGATCTCGCCATCCACCCATAGCTCGTCGCCGAAGGCGTCGCTCAACACCTGCTTGATGCGGTCGGCCAGCTCGGCAACGGTGAACGTCACCGGGCCGCCCCCGGCTCCCCGATCAGCCGAGTCGAACAGGCTCATACCACGCTCTCCGCGGGAGACCGCTGCTCGTTGCGCACCAGGGTCCGGTACAGCTCGGCGTACAGCCCGTCGGCGGCCAGCAGACCCTCATGTTGTCCCGATTCCACCAGCTCCCCTTGGTCGAGCACCAAGATCAAATCGGCGTTGGTCACCGTGGACAGCCGATGGGCGATCACCACCGCGGTACGCCCTTGAAGTGCAATCCCGAGCGCCTGCTGCACCAGCGCCTCGTTCTCGCTGTCGAGGTGGCTGGTTGCCTCGTCCAGGACCACGATGGCCGGGTCTTTGAGCAGCACCCGGGCGATGGCCAGCCGCTGTTTCTCGCCGCCCGACAGGCGGTAACCCCGCTCGCCCACCACAGTGTTGTAACCCTCGGGTAGCGAAGCGATGAGATTGTGGATATGGGCCGAGCGGCAGGCGGCCTCCATATCAGCGTCGGTGGCGGCAGGGCGGACATAGCGCAGGTTGTCGGCCACTGTCTCGTGGAACAGGTGGGGATCCTGGGGCACCACCCCCATCGAGGCCCGAAGCGACTCCTGGGTAACGTCTCGCACATCGGCGCCGTCGATCAGCACCGCCCCAGTGTCGACGTCGTAGAGCCTGGCCAAAAGCGCGGCCAAGGTGGTCTTGCCTGCCCCCGACGGTCCTACCAATGCCACCAACTGGCCTGGCTCGATCACTGCTGACACCTGGCGCAGCACCGGCTGGCCGGAGGCCTCCGGCGCAGCGGTCTCGTTTTGGAGCGAGGCCAACCGGTCGTCGCTCGGCGGATAGGTAAAGGTCACATCGGCCAGCTCGATCCGCCCCTTGGGCTGTTGCAGCTTCACCGCATCCGGCCGGTCGGCGATGGGGTTGGGGGTGTCCAGCACTTCGAACACCCGTTCAAACGACACCAGCGCGGTCATCACATCCACTCGAGCGTTGGTCAGG
>VYDF01000261.1 GCA_009843565.1 Acidimicrobiia bacterium
TGCTGTCGGATGGAGGGGATTTGGAGGAGTACGTGGACTTGTTCACGGACGACGCCCGATGGGAGATGCCGGGTGGAGAGTTGCAGGGGCGGGACAATCTCCTGGCCGGGGCTATAGAGCGCCGGGCGGCCGGGACGGTCGGGCCTGGGAGCAATACGCGGCATGTGATTGCTACGCAGTCGGTGGTGGTGGACGGTGAAAAGGCCGAATCCGATGCCTATTGGCAGTTTTGGGTGAACACCGCCTCTGAGCCAACGGTTGCGCTGTTTGGAACCTACCGAGACCGCTTGGTTCGCACGGATGGCGGTTGGAAGCTAGCTCACCGCGTCATTTCGTTCGGATAGCACAGCGCCGCATGTCGGAAACCGATCGGGGAGTTCTCAAAGGCCGGGTGGCGGTGGTCACCGGCGGCGGCCGGGGTATCGGTCGGGCCATTGCTCTGGGGATGGCCCGCGAGGGAGCGTCTGTGGTGGTGTCGTCCCGAACGCAGGAGCAGCTTGATGCGGTTGTGGCCGAGATTGAAGGCACCGGAAGCCAGGGAGTGGCGGTGGTGGCCGACGCCGCTGATGAAGACCAAGCCCGGTCACCAGTTCGGGCCGCGGTGGCCGAGCTTGGGCGGGTTGACATATTGGTCAACAACGTGGGGGGATCATCGGGAGGGAACCACGACCCGTTCTCAGGAGATGCCGAGGCATTCATGGGGACTCTGCGGTTGAACTTGATTTCGGCCTTTTGGACCAGCCAAGAGGCATTGCCACCCATGCGAGAGCAGGGGCACGGTCGCATCATCAATATTGGCTCGGGTGCCTCCAAGAGGGCGGCGGCCAGCGTGGGCTATACCTCAGCCAAGCACGGCCTTGTCGGCCTCACCAAGCAACTGGCGATGGCGGCGGCGCCGTTTGGGATCACGGTGAACTGCCTCTGTCCGGGGTGGACCAACACCGCATTGGTGGACTTCGAGCGTTTGGCTGCGGCTAAGGGAATCACCGCCGCACAAGCAGAAGCCAACGCCCATGCCGAAAGTGCCCAGGGCCGGATTCTGGAGCCCGAGGAGCTAGCTCCCATGGCCGTGCTGTTGGCCTCCGAAGCGGGCGGGGGAATCACCGGACAAGTGATCAGCGTGGATGGGGGCTATCGCCTCTGATGTCCAAGTAGGACTACGGTACTGATGGGCTATTGCGCGGAGTTGATCACATGGCTTTGATCACGGTCACCGAAGATCTGAGGGTCACACCGATAACCGGGGTCGTTGGTGCCTACGTGGAGGGCGTGGACCTGTGTCTGCACTTGGACGACCCGGCTTGGCATGAACGGCTGAAGGAACTGCTGTTCACCTTTGGGGTGATCGCTATCCGAGATCAGAACCTCACCCCGGTCCAGCACAAGGCGATCGGGGAGATCTTCGGATCGCTGCACACCCACCCGTTTGCGGTCAACATGCCCGAACATCCCGAGATCCTCATCCTGGACACCACCGAGATGAACAAAGTGCTGAAGTGGCACGCAGACGTGACCTTTGAGGCTGAGCCACCCTTGGCGTCGTTCCTGTACGCCTTCGAAGTGCCCCCGGTGGGGGGCGACACCCTCTTCACCAACGCTCAAGCGGCCTACGAGGCGCTGTCTCCGGAATGGCAGCAGCGGCTGGAAGGGCTGCGGGCGGTTCACTCCAGCACCGCGACCTTCGGTCCGCAGGGCACATACAAACGCCACTGGGACAAGCCCCGCCACGAGCATCCCGATGTGGACAACACGCACCCGGTGGTACACACCCATCCCTACAACGGGCGTCGGGGGCTGTATGTGAACTCGCAGTTCACCGTGGCCATCGAGGGCATGGACCCGGCGGAGAGCCGCTGGCTTTTGGAGTTCCTGTGGGATCACATCGCCAGCGTTCAGTTCCAGTGCCGGGTGCAATGGGAGCCGGGCACCCTCACCATCTGGGACAACCGAGCCGTGCAGCACGCTGCTGTTCCCGACTGGACGGAGGGGCGCCGCTTCATGCACCGGGTCACCGTGAAAGGTCCACCAATCGAGTAAACAGAGCCGCAGTGGAGATTGCGGCCTTTCAACAGCTCATGGACGACCTGTACGGTCCCCAAGACCGGGAGCGGGGCATCCCCGCCACGGTGGCGTGGCTGTGCGAGGAGCTGGGCGAGCTGGCCCAGGCTGTGCGCAAGGGCGATGATGCGGAGCGGTTGCACGAGCTGGGAGATGTGCTGGCTTGGCTGGCGTCGTTGGCCAATCAGCTTGGACTGAGTTTGGAAGAGGCGGCGTTGAGGTACCGGGACAATCCGCCTCGCTAGGCGGTGACCAGCGTCTCAGCAATCTGAATGGCGTTGAGGGCGGCGCCTTTGCGCAGGTTGTCGCCCGCTACAAAGAGAGACAGGCCGTGGGGAACGGTGGGGTCGGTGCGAATGCGGCCAACCATCGTGGGGTCGATGCCTGCGGCGGCCAGCGGAGTGGGGGCTTTTTCGACCACGACGCCGGAAGCAGCGGAAAGCAGTTCGGTAGCCCGCTGGGGGCTGAGAGGGTGGCGGAATTCAGCGTTGATGGCCAGACAGTGGCCGGTGAACACCGGCACCCGGACACAGGTGGCGCTCACCGCTAGATCAGGGAGCTCGAGGATCTTGCGGCTCTCATCGGTCAGCTTGCGCTCCTCGGAGGTCTCACCAGAACCGTCGTCGATCCAGGAGCCGCACTCGGGGACCACGTTGAAGGCGATGGGCGCCGCGAACACCGACGGCGAGGGGAACGAGGCGGACTGCCCGTCGTGGGTGAGGCCAATGGCGTCGTCGGCCACCTTGCGCACCTGCTCGTCCAGCTCGGCAACGCCGGCCAGACCGCCTCCGGACACCGCCTGATATGAGGAGATCACCAGTCGGCGCAATCCGGCCTCGACAGCCAGCGGCTTGAGCACGGGCATGGCCACCATGGTGGTGCAGTTGGGATTGGCCACGATTCCCTTGGGAATCTCGGCCAGAGCGTGGGCGTTGACCTCGGGCACCACCAAGGGCACGTCGGGGTCCATCCGCCACGCCGAGGAATTGTCGATCACCGTGGCTCCGGCTTCGGCCACTCGGGGGGCCAGCTCCTTGGACGTGCCCCCGCCGGCGGAGAACAAGGCGATGTCCACCCCCCGGTAGTCGGCGGTGGCGGCATCTTCTACTACCAGATCTCGATCTCGCCACGACATGGTGCGACCGGCGGAGCGGGCCGAGGCCAGCACCCGCAACTCGTCAACTGGGAAATTGCGCTCATCCAGCAGGCGGAGCATCACCCCGCCCACTTGGCCGGTGGCACCGACAACCGCGACTCTCACAATGGCAATCCTACTTTCGGAGGCTCCGAAAACTGCTGCCGTTATCGGGCCAAGTCGAACGCCTCGTGCAGCGCTTGGGTGGCCTTGTCAGCATGATCTTGGCGAATCACGCAGCTGATGCGAATCGGGGACGTGGAGATCATCTCGATGTTGATCTGGTTCTCCGACAGGGTTTCGAACATGGTGGCGGCTACGCCGGGATGCGACTTCATCCCCGCACCCACCAGGCTTATCCGAGCGATGTCGTGGTCGGCGGTCACGCCAGTGGCGCCGATGTCGTCGGCCACCTTCCGGGTGATGTCGGCAGCAGTGTCGGCGTCGCCGTCGGGAACAGTGAACGAGATGTCGGTGATGCCGTGCTCCGAGGCATTCTGCACGATCATGTCCACGTTCACGCCGGCGTCGGCCAGCTTACGGAACATGGCCGCGGCCACGCCGGGGCGATCGGCCACACCGGTTACGGTGATCTTGGCCTCCGAGGTGTCGGGAGTGACTGATCGGATGATGGGTTGCTCCATGGAGGGCTCCTCTTTGACCACCCAGGTGCCCTGCTCCCAGGTGAATGCGGATCGTATGTGCAGCTTGACCCCGTAGTTTTGGGCTACTTCGACGGAGCGCATCGCCGGCTTGGGACAGCCCACCGCGGTCATTTCCAGCAGCTCGTCGAACGAAATGCTGGGTATTTTGCGGGCTTCAGGGCACACCCGGGGATCGGTGGTGAACACCCCGGACACATCGGTGTACAGCTCACAAGCATCAGCGCCCAGGGTGTGCGCCAGCGCCACCGCCGTAGTATCAGAGCCGCCCCGTCCCAAGAACGTCACATCGTTCTCGGTGCTCACTCCCTGCGAACCGGCCACCACCGGCACCCGGTTTGCCTCCAGGGCGGCCTGAACCCGGCTGGGGGTGATCTCCAGGATTTTGGCGTTGCCATGGTTGGTGTCGGTGATGAAGCCGGCCTGGCTGCCGGTGAAGGAGTCGGCGGGCACGCCCAGGTCGTGGAGGGCCATGCAAACCAAGGCACAGGCCTTGCGCTCGCCAGCGGTGATGAGCATGTCCAGTTCCCGTCCGGGCAGGGTTTCGGACACCGCTGATGCCAGCGACAGCAGATCGTCGGTCTCCTTGCCCATGGCGCTGATCACAAGCACCACATGATCACCCCGGTCTCGACACCGGCGCACGTGGTCGGCCACCTCGCGGATGCGGTCGGCGTTAGCCACCGACGTGCCGCCGAACTTCTGCACCACTAAGGCCACGACACAAAACGCTACCGGCCCTTGATCGCTACTCCGGTGGTTGTATTCCGAGTTTTTTTGGCCGCTAAGTTTCCACCGATGGCCACCAACAAACGGCAGCGGCAGCGGCAGCATCGACAGGTTGCCCAGCAGAAGGCCAAGGCGACCGCAGTCCGTGGTCGAATCCGCTCCCGTGGAGTGCGGATCTCACTGATAGCCGCGGCAGTCGTGGTGGCCGTGGTGATTCTCTGGCTATGGGCTCAAGGTGGTGACGACGAGTCCCCTGAGGTCGAATCCGAAACCGTCGTCTTTCCCGAGCTTCCCCCGCCTCCGGCTCCAGGCGGGGAGCGGACATTCGAATCGGCCCCGGACCAGTTCCTAGATCCTGAACGTCGATATTCGGCGGTGTTCGACACCAGCCAAGGGCTCATCCGGGTGAGGCTCGATCAAGGGTTGTCACCGGAGGCTGTGAACGCTTTCGCGGTATTGGCCGACGAGGGCTACTACGACGGAACGGCCATCTTCTACACCGATGACGTCGAAGGGTACATCCAAGGCGGATCGCCCCACACCAACTCCGCCGACGATCCGGGCCCCGGATTCACCGTTCCACCGGGCGAGCCGGCCGAATACCAGGCGGGCCAGTTCTTGTGGTCGGCCGAGGGCAGCTCCACCGGGCAGTTCCTGTTCGCGGCCAAGGACGACTTTCAGCCTTCCCAAGCGGTATCCGGTCTCGCAGTTCTGGGCGAGATCGAGGAAAGCGGCTTGGGATTGGTTCGATCCATCTTGAACAGCCACGTCGACAACCCCGCCACCGCCTTCGGCGGTCGGCCGTCGGAGTTGGTCATCATCAACTCCATCGACATACAAGCCGCCGACACCACCTCTGAAGGGAGCATTGATTTGAGCGGATGTCCACCAGCAGACGGATCTGGACCCCAGGTTCTGGACTTCGACGGTCCACACCCCATGTGCTTGGACGCATCCAAGCAGTACACCGCGGTGTTTGACACCACCGCGGGGGAAATGAGGATTGCCCTCGACATGGTCAACACGCCGATCACGGCCAACAACTTCGCGGTGCTGGCCCGATACCACTACTACGACAACACCCTGTTGTTCCGTACCGACCCCGGCATCGGAATCATCCAGGGCGGAGCGCCCCACAACAACTCGCCATCTGATCGCGGGCCGGGTTACACCATCCCCGATGAGGGAGCGGGGTTCACCTACGAGCCGGGCCAGATCGTGATGGCTCGCACGGCGGCGCCCAACAGCGCCAGCGCCCAGTTCTTCTTCGCGGTCAATGAGCAGACTGCTCGACTCAACAGCCAAGGCACCTACGTGGTGTTCGGCCAGATGGACGAGCAGAGCCTGGGAGTGGCCGAGGCCATCTTGGCCAGCCACGTCGACCAGCCCAACAACCCGCTGGGAGGCGGGCCCGAACCCCAGGTGATCGTTAACTCGGTAACCATCGAAGAATCCGGCTAGTCCCGCAGCCTGGCCTCGCTGGGTGGGGCAGAGTATTGGGGTGAGGCCAAATGGTCGATACCGCCCCGAGCCCAGCCAGTGGGAGTTTCCGCCCGCGGAGTCGGCTGACGAGCATGGCTTGGTGGCTGTGGGCGCCGATCTCGAACCTGGCACCCTGTTGGCTGCCTATCGATCCGGCTTGTTCCCGATGCCGCTGGGGCGCACCGACAAGCTGGGATGGTGGTCGCCCGATCCTCGAGGGGTGATCCCTCTCGACGATCTTCGGGTGACTCGTTCGCTGCGCCGGTCGCTGCGGCGCTATCGGATCACCGCCGATGTTGCCTTCGCCGATGTCGTCGACGCCTGCCGAACGATTGAACGTCCCCATGGGTGGATCTCACCGGACATCCGGGATGCCTATGTGCGGCTGCACAAGCTGGGGTGGGCCCACAGTGTGGAAGCGTGGTCAGAGGATGGGGAACTGGTGGGCGGTCTGTACGGCGTATCGATTGGGGGGCTGTTTGCCGGTGAGTCGATGTTCCACGTTGATCGCGACGCGTCCAAGGTTGCGCTGGTGTCGTTGGTGGGGAGGTTGAATCACGGTGGTGTTGTGCGGTTGCTCGATGTGCAGTGGGCCACAGAGCACCTGCGGAGCTTGGGGGCGATTGAAATTTCTCGGAGTGAGTATTTGAGCAAGCTGAAGAATGCGGTTAAGCAGCCTTCGGCGCCTTGGCCTCACTAGGGACGACGGGTTATCTGATCGCCGGTGTGAATGGTGCCGGGTTGGACTACTCGGGCGTTGATGCCGCGTAGGTTCAGGGCTCGTCCGGTGGGGGAGTTGACGAATCGGAGGGCTTCGACACCAAATCGGGAGGAGAACTTGGCGCATCCGGTGTGGGGCTCGGCGGTGACTTCGATGACGGCTGTGCCGATGGCGAGTTGGGTGCCAGCAGGGAGGGTTTCCAAGCTGATGTCGAGGTCGATGTAGAGATGATCCCCGGCTAGGGCACAACGCTCTGATGGCCCGGCTATCGCAGCGGCTGTGCGAGCATTCATGATGTTGAGCTGGGCATCGATCAGCGGGCTGCCGTCGGGTGTCTTGTTTGAGCTCCGTTGGTTCCACGTGTCGCCCACCAGGCCCTCTTCCATGCTGAGTTGGCCGGTTGCCAGCACCTCCCGCTCGTCCACCGCGGGCCTGCGAACGATCAACTCAAGGGTGCCGTGATCGGAAGGGGCTTGGCGGATATGGTCGAGAGCGGCTTCCAACTCCTCGGGCGTACGGTGGCGGGCGGGATCTGCGGTCATCGTTTGAGGGCCTGTCTCCGTCGCCGGGTTGCTGCGGGCGCAGTCCACCAGCGACCGCTGAACCGCCAGCGTGGTGCCATTGCCGCGGCAGGCTCGTCGGATGGTGGCCGGGGCCAAAGAGCCTCGTAGGCCGTCAAAATGGCAGCCACCTCGGCTTCGGTTGGCTGGGGGGTGATCTGGATGATGCTCATGTCTTCAAGGACAATTACAGGGGAATGACTCCGTGCTTGCGGGGGAGCAGCTCTTCTCGCTTGGAGCGGAGCATTTCGAAGCCGGCGATCACCAGGTGCCGAGTGTCGGCGGGGTCGATCACATCGTCGATGTAGCCCCGTTCGGCGGCGATATAGGGGTTGGCGTAGCGCTCGGTGTAGTCGTCCACCAGCTCGGCCCGCCGGGCCACGGGATCGGCCGCCGACTGGAGCTCGCGGCGGTAGATGATCTCCACTGCTCCTTGCGGGCCCATAACCGCCAGCTCGGCGCCCGGCCACGCGAACGACAGGTCGGAGCCAACCGACTTGGAGTCCATCACCACGTAGGCCCCGCCGTAGGCCTTGCGGGTGATTACCTGGATGCGGGGCACGGTGGCCTCGCAGTAGGCGTACAGCAGCTTGGCCCCGTGGCGGATGATGCCGCCGTGTTCTTGGTCGACGCCGGGGAGAAAGCCAGGCACATCCACGAAAGTCAGCAGCGGAATGTTGAAGGCGTCGCAGGTCCGAACGAATCGGGCCGCTTTGGACGACGACTCGATGTCCAGCACGCCGGCCAGCACCATCGGCTGGTTGCCCACCACCCCGACGGTGTAGCCGTTCAGCCGAGCGAAGCCGCACACGATCGACTGGGCCCAGTGGGCGTGGTACTCCATGAACTCCCCGTCATCCACCACCGCCTGGATCACCTTGCGCATGTCGTAGGGAAGATTGGGGCTGTCGGGCATGATGTCGCGCAGCTCGGGCGTGAGCCGTTCGGGGTCGTCGGTGGCGTCGACCTGTGGAGGCTCCTCCAGGTTGTTGGGAGGCAGGTGGCCAACCAGGAAACGAACCTCGTCCAGCACCTCCTCCTCGGTTTGGCCCACAAAGGTGGCCACCCCCGACTTGGTGGAGTGCGAGCGGGCACCGCCCAGGTCTTCCAAGGTCACCTCTTCGCCGGTGACCGTCTTCACCACGTCGGGGCCGGTGATGAACATGTGCGACTTCTCCGCCACCATGAATACGAAATCGGTCATGGCCGGGCTGTATACCGCGCCGCCCGCGCACGGTCCCAGGATCACGCTGATCTGGGGAATGACGCCAGAAGACTTGACATTGCGGTGGAAGATGCCGCCGTAGGAGTCGAGCGACACCACCCCCTCTTGGATGCGGGCGCCGGCGCCGTCGTTGAGACCGATCATGGGGGCGCCCACCGACAGAGCCAGGTCCATCACCTTGTGGATCTTCTCGGCGAATACCTCTCCCAGCGCGCCGCCGAACACGGTGAAGTCTTGGGCGAACAGGAACACCTTGCGGCCGTCGATGGTGCCCCAGCCAGTGATCACGCCATCGGTGTACGGGCGCTCCTCGATGCCGCTGTCCAGCGCCCGATGGCGGGCCAGCATGTCGAGTTCGTGGAAGGAGCCGTCGTCGAGGAGGTACTCGATGCGCTCCCGGGCCAGCATCTTGCCTTTGTCGTGCTGGCGGTCGACCGCCCGCTGGGGTCCAGCATGGAGGGCTTCGTGCTTGCGGCGCTCTAAGTCGTTGAGACGATCTTTCATCGAGTGCTCGGCCATGGTGGTGACAGGCTACATGGGGCGGAGGTGGGTAGCCTCACTCTTGTGACTCAGGATTTGGAGCGGCGGCGGGTGGCGGTTTTTTGCAGTTCTTCTTTGGGGACTGAGGCGGGTTATAGGGAACTGGCGGCTGATTTGGGGCGGCGGCTGGC
>VYDF01000106.1 GCA_009843565.1 Acidimicrobiia bacterium
CCCCCAACAACACCATCGCCTACACCGACGGGTGCCCTATCCCACCCAAAGACTAAAATTCATCCTGGTGAGAGAGCCGAAGGTGATGCCGTCCCGTTACACGCCGCGGGCCATGTTGGCGAAACGGGTGTGGTGCTTGATGAAGGCCAGGCGGGCTTTGCCGGTAGGTCCGGTGCGGTGCTTGGCCACCAGCACCTCGGCGGTGCCGGCGTCTTGGGTTTCGGGGTTGTAGATCTCGTCGCGGTACAAGAACATCACGATGTCGGCGTCCTGCTCGATGGAGCCCGACTCCCGCAGGTCGGCGAGGATGGGCCGTTTGTCTTGGCGCTGCTCCAGATTCCGAGACAGCTGCGACAGCGCTACCACCGGGCATTGCAGCTCACGGGCCAGGATCTTGAGTCCCCGGCTGATCTCAGACACCTCTACCTGGCGGTTCTCGGCGGTGTGGCGGCCGGTCATGAGTTGGAGGTAGTCGACGATGATCATGCCCAAGTCGCCAGTTTGGCTTCGCAGTCGCCGGGACTTGCCTCTGATCTCCATGATGGTCACCGCGGGGTTGTCGTCTATCCAGATGGGCGCTTCGGCGAGGCGTCCCAGGGCGGTGCTGATATCAGTCCAGTCTTGGTCGGTGAGCTTGCCGGTGCGCACCCGGGAGGCGTCCACCCTGGCCTCAGCGCAAAGAATCCGCTGGCTGATCTCAAGTTGGCTCATCTCCAGTGAGAAGACCAACACCGGCTTGTTGGCCCGGATGGCGGCGTGGGCGGCCATTCCCAGGGCAAAGCTGGTCTTTCCCACCGAGGGCCGAGCACCGACCACCACCAGGGTGTTGGGCTGGAGGCCGCTGGTGATCTCGTCTAGATCGGAGAAGCCGGTGGGCGTGCCGGTAATGACCTCGCCCTGCTCGTAGAGCTTCTCGATGCGCTCCAAGTTGGCCGGCAACAGTTCGGCCAGGCTGGCCGTGGTGTCTCCCATGCGGTCGGCGGCCAGCCGATACACCATTGCCTCGGCCGAGTCCACCGTCTTGACCACGTCGTCGGCGCCCTCGTAGCCCAGATCGGCGATCTCCCCACCGACCTCGATCAGCTTTCTCAGCGTGGCCGCCTCATGCACGATGTTGGCGTACTTGGCCGCATTCGCTGACGCCGGGGTGCCGGTCTGGAGTTTCACCAACGCGGCGTTGCCTCCCACCTTGTCGGCCAAGCCCTGCCGATTCAGCTCGGCGGCCACCGTCACCGCGTCGGCAGGCTCCCCCTTGGCATAAAGCGTGCACACTGCCTCGTACACATGAGCGTGCGCCGGCCTATAGAAGTGCTCAGGGCGGATCAGGTTCACCGCATCAGCGATTGCGTCGCGGCTCAACAGCATCGCGCCCAACAGCGCTTCCTCAGCATCCAGATCATGGGGCGGCACACGCCCCAAGCGGGTGGGCGGAGCTGAAGATCTGCCGTCGTCGGGATAGTCGAATGGATCGCTCACCACTGCACCCATTGTCCTGAGGGCAGTGACAATTGCTCTGCCCGACCGCATTCCACGGTTGCTTACTCTGGCAAACCGCCCATGTGGGCCGCTAGGGGAAGCGTTGTTGAAATTGTGGGATAACCTGGGGATTTACCGATCCCGAGTTATTCGGCGGCAATCACCTCTACGGTGATGGGGAATTCCACCTCGGGATGGACTTTTGCCGTCACCATGTGGCTGCCCAGTTCTTTGATCCCGTCGGAGTCCAGAGCCTTGCGCTCCATCATTATGTTGGCCTGCTCGGCCACAGCCCGCACGATATCGGCGGTGGTCACCGAGCCGAACAGCTTGCCCTCTTCTCCCGCTCGAGCCGCTATGTGAATGGGGGTGGAAACCAGCCGGCTGGCCATTTCCTGGGCGTCGGCCAGCTCCTTGGCATCCCGCAGCTCACGCGAGCGGCGCATCCGCTCCGCTTGGCGCTCAGCCCCAGCCGAGGACTTGAACGCCTTGCCAGCCGGGATCAAGAAGTTGCGTGCGTAGCCGTCGGCCACTTCCACCACATCGCCCTTCTTGCCCAACTCGTCCACGTTGTCCCGCAGTACAACCTTCATGACGCTGTCTCCTCGTCGTCCGGCATCGCGTCAACTGACTGCTCATCGCCTGCCTCCGGAGCGGTCTCCTCCACAACGGGCGCTTCCGCAACCAACGCGTCGTCACCGATCTCCGGGGCTTCCAGCTCGTCGTCCATATCCGTCGCCCCCCGCATACCGGGTGGTGGTGCTGTGGGCTGAGGGGCCGGCCCTTCGACGCGATTGTCATCGCGCATCCGGGTTGCGCTGCGCTGGGTGGTGATCCGGTTGTTGTAGGGCAACAGCGCCATCTCTCGGGCGTTCTTGATGGCTCGGGCGATCTCCTTCTGCTGCTGCTGATTATTGCCGGTCACCTGCCGGGCCCGGATCTTGGCTCGGTCTGACATGAACCGCCGCAGCAGGTTGATGTCCTTCCAATCCACATAGCCAATGCCCTCCTGGGTGAGGACGCTGACCTTCTTCTTACGGCGCCGGCTGATGTCCTTGGGCTTGGCCTTCTTGAGTCCCTTAGCCATTAGAACGGCTCCTCGTCAGGTTCATACCCCTGGGGCTGGTTGCGGTTAGAGCGCCCGCCGCCACCCTGGTAGCCACCGCCACCCTGGTTGCGGCCTCCGCCGCCCCCGTCTCGCCGCTCGTTCTTGATCACCTCGACGGTGGCCCAGCGCAAGCTGGGCGAAACCTCATCGGCGATGATCTCGATTTTGGAGCGGCGCTCGCCGTCCTGCGTCTCCCACGACCGCTGCTCCAAGCGCCCGCTGACAACCACCCGAGTGCCCTTCACCAAGCTCTCGCTGACGTTTTCGGCCAGTGTGTTCAAGCAGGTGACGTCAAAGAACGACACTTGCTCCTCAGTCTCGTTGGTCTGGCGGTTCTGCCAGCGCCGGTTCCAGGCCAATCCGAATGTGGCCACGGCGCTGCCGCCGGGGGTGAATCGAAGCTCTGGATCTCTGGTTATGTTCCCGGTAACGGTCACCGTGTTGTCGAATGCCATCTCTGTCTCCTTGGATTACCCGGCCGCAGCCAGGGGGGTACCGTCGCCCAACAGACCGCGTCGGGCGGCCTCTGCATCGGGAAGACGGATCAGCTTGTGGCGGACCACATCGTCCGCAAGTCGAAGGAGACGTTCCAAAGTGCCCATATCGCGCGTCTCGGTCGCGAACTCGAGAACCAGGTAGTAGCCCTCGTGTTGATGGTTGATCTCATAGGCGAAGCGTCGCTTGCCCCACCGGTCTTCAGACTTCACCTGACCACCGTGGGCAGTGACGTTCTCCGCAACCTGCTCGATGCGGGCGGCCACGTCGGATTCCTCGACGCCCGCGTCCATGATGATCATCAATTCGTATGCCCGCATGGCGAGCTTCACCTCCCTACGGTCCCGGCCTCAACCGGGGCCCCAATCGCTGGGGCAGGGTCTTATTTCGAAGAAACTCTACCGGCTACCCGCGGTGTCCGTACAGGCCGAGCGCCATTTCCTCGTCGGGGTTCATCTCGTAGCACTCGGCGGGCTCGGGAAAGGCCCCAGAGCGCACATCGGACGCAAACCGGGCCAAGGCGTCCACACCGTCGGCGTGCATGGCGGCGTAGCGGCGCACGAACCGGGGAAGCATCCGAGTCTCCAGCCCCAGCACATCGTGAAACACCAATACCTGGCCATCGCAGTCGCCGCCCGCACCGATGCCGATGGTGGGCACGTCCACCGCCTCGGTGATCATCTGGCCCACCGCGGCCGGCATCCCCTCCAGCACAATGGCAAAGCACCCCGCGTGGGCCAGCGCCTTGGCGTCGGCCACCAGTCCCAGCGCGGCCTCGCTGCTGCGCCCCTGCACCCGATAGCCGCCTTGGGCCAGCATCGACTGGGGGGTCAGCCCCAGGTGGCCCATCACCGGTACTTGTGCCGACACGATGGCCTCAATCATCGGCACCCGCTCGGCACCGCCCTCCAGCTTCACGGCCTGAGCGCCTGCCCGCACCAAATGTGCCGCATTGGTCACCGTGTCAGCGGTGGTCACGTGATAGCTCATCCACGGCATATCGGTCACCACCATGGCCCGAGGGCGGGTACGGGCCACTGCCGCAGTGTGGTGGGCCATTTCGTCGACGGTCACACTCATGGTGTCGTCGTGGCCGAGTACCACCATGGCCACCGAGTCGCCCACCAAGATCACATCAGCGCCCGCCTCGTCGGCCATGCGAGCGCTGGGGGCGTCGTAGGCGGTGAGCATGACGAGCGGATCAGCGCCCAGGCTTCGCTTGCGTCTGCTGATAGCCGGCGCGGTGAGCTTCGAGCCCATCGTTGTTCTCCTTCCCCGTCCAGCGCACTTTGGCTGCCGGCGGTCGCCTTCCACCTTAGCCCACCGCTTCCACCCCTGCGCTACCCCTCGCCTGCATCAATCCGACGGTCGGCCGCTAACTTCAGAACCATGGACGATTTATTGGACCGAACAGATGCCGTGGGACTGGCCGATGCCATTCGGGCCGGGGAGGTGTCGGAGGCCGAGGTGCTCGATGCCACCATGGCCCGCATAGACGAGCGCAACCCTGCGATGAACGCCATCACCACCGTGGTCGAGCCCGAGCCGGCCGCCAACGGGCGGCTGCGGGGGGTGCCGTTCGCCATCAAAGATCTGCACTTCGCCATGCGGGGCACAGTGGCCACCCACGGGTCGCGGTACTTTGCCGACGCGCCGGTAGACGACCACGACGCCGAAGTGGTGCGCCGCTACCGGGCCGCCGGCCTTGTGCTGGTGGGCCGGTCCAACTCGCCCGAGCTCGGCCTGTCCACCACCACCGAGCCGGCGTTGTTCGGCCCGTGCGCCAACCCGCTCGATCCCACCCGCAGCGCGGGCGGCTCCAGCGGCGGGGCCGCCTCCGCGGTGGCGTCGGGGATGCTGACTGTGGCCCACGCCTCCGACGGGGGCGGCTCCATCCGCATCCCTTCGTCGGCCTGCGGACTGTTCGGACTCAAGCCCAGCCGGGGTCGGGTGAGCTTCGGCCCCGACGCCGGAGAGAACTGGAGCGGCTACTCCACCACTCATGTGGTCTCCCGCACGGTGCGCGACAGCGCGGTGCTGCTCGACCTCACCTCGGGCTTGGCCGTCGGCGACCCCTATGTGGCCCCCACCCCCGACGGTTCGTTCGAGGCGGCCATCGCCGCGCCGCCGCCCCCGCTGCGGATCGCGGTGTGGGACGGCTCGGCCGACGGTATCGAGCTCGATGCGGTGGCACGGGGGGCGCTAGACGTCGCGGTGGCGCTGTGCGAAGAGCTCGGCCACCACATCGAAGAGGCCGACTTGCCCATACGCCGGGGAATGGGTGGCCCGCAGGGGGTGATCACCTCCTCCAGCATCGCCGCCATGATGGCCCGCAGGGAGGCCCAATGCGGGCGACCACCCAGCGAGAACGATCTGGAGCCGGTGGCCCGCTCGCTGGCGACCCGAGGGGCTACGCTCACCG
Source organism: Acidimicrobiia bacterium (assembly GCA_009843565.1). Taxonomy (GTDB): domain Bacteria; phylum Actinomycetota; class Acidimicrobiia; order Acidimicrobiales; family Bin134; genus Poriferisocius. Next base: position 5,502 of record VYDF01000106.1, read on the forward strand.
GCCCCGAATACGCCCAGGCCATCCTGGACTCCCACCTGATGGGTCGGCGCATGGGCGACTACCACGCATCAGGAATTGATCTGGTGCTCACCCCGACGCTGGCAAGGGTGCCTCCCCCGCTGGGCGAGCTGGTGGCTACCGCCGACGACGTAGCCGAGTGGGGCGCTCGCCAGGGGGCCTACAGCCCGTTTTGCGCCATGGCCAACGCCACCGGCCAACCGGCCATTTCGGTGCCGCTGCACCGAGACGAGCGGGGCCTCACCGTGGGCAGCCACTTCATAGCCCCCTACGGGGCTGAGGCGTTGTTGCTGCAACTGGCCGCTCAACTGGAGCAGGCCCGACCGTTATGGATCGGGCCGAGCTTCTCCGGGGGCTGATCAGCGGGGCAGCAAGAGGCGATCAGCGGGGTTGCAGCACGTAGCTGCGCAGGAGGTGGTTCCAGCGGCAGTCGGGACACACCTCCACCTCGTAGCACGTGAACCGGCCCTTGCGCTGGGCCAGCTTGGCAATCTCCGCGGCATAGCTGATGCAGCGGCCGTGGGCCGGCAGCCGGGGACCGAACACATACGACACCAGGGCCAGCTCTTCTCCCTGGCACACCGGGCACGGCTCCCCTGCGGGGGTGCCCACCTCTCGACCGGCCCGCACCAGCTCTGGATGGGCGTCGCACAAGTCGTCGGCCATCCGGGTACCGCTCAATAGCCGTTGCAGCACGTGGGCACGCACCAGCCGATAATCCACCGTTGAGGCGGGCTCGGGCTGAACCCCTACTGCTGCGGCCATTGAGTCGGCCATGGCGACAGAGTAGCCACATATGTCAACCGCAATGCCGCTCTTTTGGCCGACCCGATCCGGCGGAACTCCGCTATAATCCGGCGGCTTTGCTCATATCGCAGCGTGGCTGCTGGGCTGCTCTGGTCGCCGGCGGCAAGGCCGTTTGCCGTCTCCGCCACTACTGTGATGCCATGGCATTCACCCCCACCGCTGAGAAGCTGATCCCCGATCTGACCACCGCCGAGGAGTTGGTGCTGCTGGCCCGATGCCTGTGGAACGAGGGATACAACGACCACCTTGCCGGCCACATAACCGTCAACATGGGCGACGGCACCCTCATGTGCAATCCGTGGCTAATCACCTGGGACGAACTGCGCCCCAGCCAGATCATCCGCATCGACTTGGACGGCAACGTGGTTGAAGGCGATTGGCCGGTGCCCCCCGGCATCCCCCTGCACCTTGAGTTGCACAAGCTCCGCCCCGGCGTGTCCTGGGCCATGCACAACCACCCGCTGTACGGAACGGTGTGGGCCGACATGGCCGAGGTGCCCCCGGCGATGGACCAATCGTCGTCACTGGGCGGGGGCGAGCTGGTGCTGGTGGACGAGTACGACGGCGCGGTCAACGATCCCAGCTCGGCCCGCAGCGCCTGCGAGAAGATGGGCGACGCCGAGCTGGCCCTGCTCGCCGGGCACGGTGTCTTCGTGCTGGGCAACTCGGCTCGAGCCGTACACCAGCGGGCAGTGGCCCTCGAACAGCGCTGCCAGCGGGCCTGGCACATCCGGGCGGCCGGCGGCGAGCTGTCGCCCGTGCTGCCCGAGAGCTATGTGCAAATGATGCAGCGCAGCCAAGGCGACAACTTCATCGGATTCTGGGAAGCCATGGTGCGAGCCGAGCTGCGCCGCGACCCTGACCTCTTGTCCCGCTGACCACCAATCAAGCCAGCGCAATGAGCGGCGCCCTCGACGGGATCAGAGTCCTCGACCTGTCCACCCGGATGGCCGAGGCCACCGGGAAGACTCTGGCCGACCTGGGGGCCGAGGTGATCAAGGTGGAGCCTCCCGGAGGGTGCGACGCCCGCTTTACCCCGCCTTTTGCCCAAGACGGTCGCTCACTGTTCTGGGAGGCGTGGGGCTTGGGCAAGCACAGCGTGGTGTGCGACATCGACACCCCCGAGGGCCAAGGGCAGCTCCGGGCCCTAGCGGTCGATGCCGATGTACTGGTGGAGTCATTCGCTCCCGGCCACCTGGCCGACCGAGGTCTTGGTCCCGACGATCTGGCCGCCGTCAACCCCGCTTTGGTGTACGTGTCGGTGACCCCGTTCGGCTTCGATACCCCTGATGCCGCGGTACCCATGGTTGACCTGACTCTGTCGGCCGCCGGCGGGCTGTTGGCCATGCAGGGCGACCACGATCGGGTTCCCACCCCGGTGGGCTACCCCGAGACATCGTTCCTGGGGGCGATGCAGGCCGCGGCCGACGCCATCATGGCGCTGTGCGAGCGCGACCGCAGCGGCCTGGGCCAGCACCTCGACAGTTCCATCCAGGCGGCGGTGATGTGGTCGCTGATGTCGATCACCAGCTATGCCGCCCTGGGCCAGGACTTCCCCGGACGGGGCGACGACCGGGCCGAGGTGACCCACCCCGAGATCGTGCCCGGCCTGCGGATGCCGTTCATCGAGCCCTGCGCCGATGGGTATGTGGGCATGACCCTGGTGCTGGGCGACCAGGGCAACCGGGGGATGAAGTCGCTCATGGCCTGGGTGATCGCCGAGGGCGCCCTCGACGACGACCTGGCCGAAGTGGACTGGGAGCGGTGGCTCGAGATGCTGGGCGACCAGTCGCTGAGCGTGGCCGACGCCGGGCGGGCCCTCGATCAGATGCTGGCCTTCCTCAAGACCAAAACCCAGGCCGAGATCCAGGAGCAGGCGGTGGCCGGCAAGATGCTGGTGTCCCCCTGCTACACGTCCGCCCATCTGGCCGCCGACCCCCAGCTGGCCGCCCGGGAATTCTGGGTGGAAGTGGACGGAGCCCTCCATGCCGGCCCATTCGCCCGCCTGTCGGCCACCCCCATCGCCTACCGCGAAGCCGCCCCTGCCTTGGGCCAGCACCAGCGGCTAGTGGACGACTTGGCGCCGATCCCTGCCGCAAAGGCCCCCAGCAAGGTGTGGGCCGCTCCCCGGGGGGCGCTGTTCGAGGGGCTGAAGGTGGTCGACCTGTCTTGGATCGCCGCGGGGCCGCTCATCACCAAGGATCTGGCCAACCTGGGGGCCACCGTGATTCGGGTGGAGACCGAGGCCCGCCTCGACACCCTGCGCTGGATCCCACCCCATTTGCCCCACACCTCTCCTATGAGCGCGGGGCATCCCATGGCCAACATGAACCAGTCGAAGCTCGGCCTGGGGCTCAACTTCACCATTCCCGAGGCCAAGGCGGTTATCGATCGGATGATCGAGTGGGCCGACGTGGTGGTGGAGAACTACACCCCCGGCACCGCCGACCGCCTGGGCTTCGGCTACAACCATGTGCGGGCCCTCAATCCCGCCGCGGTGATGCTGTCGAGCTGCATGCGGGGCCAGACTGGTCCTGAGGCCCGCCACACCGGTTTCGGCCTGCACGGGGCCTGTTTGGGCGGCTTCACTGCCATTACCGGTTGGCCTGATCAGCCACCCCATCCACCCTGGGGGGCCTACACCGATTTCATCTCCCCCCGCTACGCCCTCTCCGCGCTCGGCCCGGCGCTGCATCACCGCCACCACACCGGTGAGGGCCAGTACATCGACATGACTCAGA